>JAPOVT010000041.1:0-104194 GCA_026708015.1 bacterium | reverse complement strand
TACCCCCCACAATACGCGCAACGATAAACAGAAGAAAAAAGATGTTCTTAAATTTTTTTTGAAAAACCCCGCCCCCCCCCCGCACCCCCCCCCCCCCCCCCAAAAAAATGGGCTTCCAAAGGTTCTCCTCTGGAGAGCCGCTTTCGGTTCAACCGGGACTATTATCTGGCATGAACATTACCGACCGTCTCAGACTTGGTAGATCCCTCATCGAAAACTGATGAAAACACCCACCGACTACGACAACCCCGGCTACGCGCAAGCTCGTGCCCTCGAACCTGAAATGGCAGAGAACTACGTCGCGCACGCCATGATCGGCGACCCCCTGGCCGATGCCGCCGTTGAGGCTCTCTCCACCCTGAAGCGCTCGGAGTCGAACCGGCTCATCTCGGCCTACATGAGCCCTCCTGACGGGAATGAACTCCCTGATGCCCCATCTGAGGTCCGCGCCCTCTTTGACGATGTCATGTCCCCACCAGACTGGCTCGACCTTCCCGCTTTGAATGCTGGCATTCACATGTTCCACCGGAACCGGAAGATGGTGGTGGCCGGAATGTTGGCCGGAGTCCTGGTGGAGGGTTTCTCCACCAACATCAGCGAGTCCTTCTTCATTACCGGCCGCTTGCGCTACCAGGGTGTGCGACGTCTCCAGCAGAACAACCGTCATATGGTGGAGATCTTCTTTCCCGGCGGCATGGAGCCCTATGGAGACGGGTGGAGGCTCTCCTTTCGGATCCGCCTTGTCCACGCCCAGGTCCGGTACTTGCTAAACAATTCTGAGGACTGGGACGTGGGTGCTATGGGCATCCCGTTGAGCGCCGCCCATTGTGGCTACGCGATCACCGCGTTCTCCGCCCGGCTGCTCAAGCACATGAGGAGTCTGGGAGCAGCGTTCAGCGAAGAGGAGGCGGCCAGCTTCATGGCCACATGGCGCTACTCGGGGCTGCTTCTGGGAATTCCCGAGTCGATCCTCTTCAAGGGAGAAAACGATGCTTTGAAGCTGTATGACATCGGCACCATGTGCGAGCCAGAGCCCAGCGCCTCTTCTGTCGTACTGGCTAATTCGCTGGTCAATTCGGCACCCCTGGTGGTTGGCATCGACGACCCAGTCGAAGGCAAAAAGTTGTCGCAATACGTCTACAAGGTTTCGCGAGCGCTCATCGGAGACTCGCTGGCCAACCAGCTGAACTATCCCAAGCAGTCCACGTTCGGCGTGCTGCCCTGGTTCCGCGTCCAGGCCAGGTATGACCGGTTTACCTCGTGGGTCCTTCCCAAGATGGCCCGCAAGAGCAACGCTTCCAATTTCACAACCCTTATGTCGGGGTCTTGGTATCACGACGAGGGAATCACCTACGACCTGCCAGACCACGTTTACGCCGAGGAGTCCAGCAAGTGGTGAGCCTCTCTAACCGGCAGGCAACTCTCTGAGGCCAAGGCATGTTCCGCTGGCAGGCCCGCACAATCCAGAGATCGCCACAACTCGTTCTTCTGGTATTGGGGGCGGTGACGCTGGCCCTTTTGGCCGGCTTCCTGGTTCGAGACCGGCCTGAGGGGCCAATCGACTCCACCGGGATCTTCCTTCCTGCCGACAGCGACCTGGCCGATGCCACCGACGCCATCAGGGAGAGCTTTCCCGCCGCGGCCGACTTGCGCGTGGTCCAGATACTGGCCAAAGGCGACGTCCTCACCGCTGATTCCCTTCGGACCGTCAATGACCTGCAAACCGCCATCATCAGCGATCCGGAGATTGCGCCGTTCCTGGTCAATGACCCCCTCTATGGATACGTCCAGCTCTTAGAACTAGCGGCAGCCGATGTGGGTCTCAGTCTGGAAACGCTTACTGATGCCCAAGTTTCTCTCGGCCTGGCCCAGTTGGCGCAGGACCCAGAACGCGCCGAATTGAACGACTTGCTCGGCCGCTTTGTGGCCCGCGGCGGCGACGGCGCTCCCATTGCCGGACTCTCGCTGGTCATTCTCGACGATGTCGGCGACGCTCTCGGCCAAGAGGCGGCTCAATTGCGGGCCCATGAGATTGCCGATTCATTCGATACGGCATCCCTTGACGTCACCATCATCACGCTGGCCAAAAGCGATGCCGAGGGCAAGGATGCCCGAGAAGAGAACCTGCTGATCCTCACCGTGATCGCGCTCGCGGTGATCGTGGTATTACTGGCCCTGTTCTACCGGACCCAGTCCGACGTCCACATCACCATGCTGGGCCTCGGTATGACGATTCTCTGGACGTTCGGAGCTCTGTCCTGGCTCTCCCCCGGTGGTGTCGGCATCGTCGATCCCGACAACATCCTCCTGACGCTCGTCCCCGTCCTGCTCATCAGCCTATCGGTGGACTATGCCCTTCAGATCGTCGGTCGCTACCGCGAGGCACTGCGTGAAGGCAACGAGGGAGGCGGCAACGCAGAGCATGCCAAAGACACCGGTGAGGGCGGCGACGCCTCCGGGCGGGCTATTGCCCGCTCGGTGCGGCTATGCGGTGTGCCGGTCTTGCTGGCTGCTGGCACAACCGCCATCAGCTTGCTGGCCAACTTGAGCAGCCGTTTCGAACCCATTGCCGACTTCGGCATTATCGCCAGCATCGGCGTCATCTCGGGCTGGGTCGTAATGGCCAACTTCGTGCCATCCGCCCGGTTGATACTGGACCGTCGGCTCGCGGCTAAGGGAAAGGCGCCGACAACCCGTCCACTGGCCGATACGATTCCCGGGGCAGGAGCCGTCCTACCCCGGGTTGCCACCGGCGTTGCCCGCCGGCCTTTGCCGGTCATCATCGTTGCTTTGGCCCTCACAGTTCTGTCCGTCGTGGCGGCGAACAACCTCAGCACGAGCTTCGCCGTCAAAGACTTCTTGCCCAATGACTCCGACACCTTCCAGAGTTTCGACTTTCTGGAGGAGAACTTCGACGGCAGCGCCACCCTGATGACGGTGCTCATCGAGACCGACCTTGACAACGCCCGGGCGGTTCGTAACCTCACCGATTTGCACGCCACGCTGGTTGATCCGCTGCGGCGACCCGATGGCATTGTGGGACCTCCCCTGGCCTCAGCCGGAACGCTGCTCGCCGACTCAACCGAGCAGAGCGGAGGCAACTACGACCCCGCCGTCGCCGCGGCTTTCGACCACCTCAACACCAGCATCACCGCCACCGACGAGGAGGCCCGACAGGCGTGGGATCTGCTGAGAAGCGCGGACCCTGAAGGCTTCGCCGAAGTGCTCGACCTCCGCACCGGGGAACTCGACCGCACCATCATCCAGATACCGGTTGCCGTGGAGAGCAACGAGGCTCTTCAAGAGCTGATCACCGAATTGGAGACTCTGTGGGGAGGCGACAGCTCCGAAATCACCGTCACCGGCGGCGACGCCCTTATCGCTCTGATCACCGAGGAACTGGCCGACAGCCAGGTTCTCAGTGTGGGCCTGGTCATTGCCGCCGCGCTGTCCATCCTGGTGGCCTACTTCGCAATAAGCCAGGCCCGCCCGCTGCTCGGCTTGATCACCATTATTCCCATCGCCGTGACCCTCTCCTGGCTGCTGGGCGCCATGTGGGTGTTCGGAATCTCCTACAACATGGGCACCGCGCTGATGGTGGTGCTGACCATCGGGATCGGCGTCGACTACACGATCCACCTGACGCATCGCTTCTTGGAAGAGTTGGAGGAGTCGGCGCGGGTGGTTGATGCCATCAGGGGGGCGATGGTCACCACTGGTGGGGCTCTGTTGGCCAGTGCGCTCACCACCGCACTGGGCCTGTTGGCGCTGTTGTTCTCACCCCTCATGCCAATGCAGGAGTTGGGCATCCTGGCCGCGGTGGCGATCCTGTTCGGCCTGATCGCCACATTCACCGTGCTCCCTCCCCTGCTGGTGCTCTGGGCCCACTACCACCGCTGGCGGACCCACGAGGCCAGCCTGGTGAGCGCAGGCGGCGGCTAGAGGGCAGCTCGACCGGCGCTGAGGCCGCCGTCGACGTAGATCACCTGGCCCGTCACATAGCGGGCATCGTCGGAGGCCAAAAATCCCACCACATCGGCAATGTCGTCAGGCTGTCCGTTTCGGCCTAAAGGCACGGCCTTAGCCCGGCGCCGGCCTAGCTCGCCCTCGTAGTTGACCTGGGTGCCCTCGGTTTGGATCATCCCCGGGCCGACGGCATTGACCCGTATGCCCCGGCGGCCCAATTCCAAGGCGGTTTGCTTGGTGAAGCTTTCCACTGCGGCCTTGGACGGAGGGTAGATGCCCACCCCGGGCGAGTTGGAATTGGCGGCGCTGGACGAGAGGTTGACGATGGCGGAACCCGGTCCCATCAGCGGGGCCAATGCCTGGGTGCAATAGAACACGCCCATCACGTTCACCTCCAGCACCCGGCGCACATCCTCAGGGGTCATGTCGTCCATGTCGGCGAAGATCCAGATACCGGCATTGTTCACCAGCACGTCCACGTGGGTGAGCGATTCAGCTAGAGCCGCCACCGATTCCGGATCGGACACATCGCACTGCCGCCATTGCCCGTCAAGCTTCTCCGCGGTGGCTGCGGCAGTCTCGGGGTTCAGGTCCACCGCCACAATGCGATGGCCGTCCGCCGCTAGCCGCTTCGAAATCGCCCGTCCGAGCCCCTGCCCGGCGCCGGTTACCACTGCTGTACCCATCGGGCCAGCATGACAGATAAGCGGCGCGGCGTTGGTACGGTCCCGGCGTGCGCCATCAACGCCATCAGTTCCGCTGGGTGCTGCTCGGCGCGCTGTGGATGGTGTACTTCTCCTTCGGGCTGGCGGTGTTCTCCATGGCGCCACTGGTGGAGACCATCCGCGAAGACCTCAACATGAGCAAGGGGGCCATGGGCACGGTGCTGGGCGCATGGCCGCTGGTGTTCCTGGTGGCGGCACTCCCCTCCGGCGCGCTGGTCGACCGGCTTGGGTTGCGTCGTTCGCTGGGTATCGCCACCGTCCTTATCTCGGTCTCCGCACTGTTGCGCCCAGTGGCCGACAGCTTCATCGCCCTGTTCGGCTCGGTGGCGGTATTTGGCTTGGGCGGGCCCCTGGTGTCGGTGGGCGCCCCCAAGCTAATCAGCGTTTGGTTCGATGACCAGGAGCGAGCCATGGTCATGGGGGTCACAATGACCGCCCCGGCAATTGGCGGCGTCCTCCCCTTGGTCACTGCCAACAGCGTGCTGATGCCTGCCTTCGACCAGAGTTGGCGGGCCACCCTGTTGGTGTATGCCCTGATCACCGTGGGGGTCATAGCCATCTGGCTCCTAGCGGCTGCCGCGGCCGAGAGGGTCGCTCCCGGCGCCGATCGCGATGCCGATCCCGCTCCCGGGTTCTCCGGTGCCTGGGAACTGCTCAGCCGTAGAGCGGTCCAGCTCATGCTGGTCATGGCTTTGGGCATGTTCTTCTTCAACCACGCGCTCAACGGGTGGCTCCCGACCGTGATCGAAGACCGGGGGTTCTCCAGTTCAGTGGCGGGCTATTTGGCGGGTGCGGTCACGGCATTAAGCATCGTCGGTGCACTGTTGGGCCCCCGGTCCATCCCTGAAAGCAGCCGAATCGCCGTCATGGCAGCGGTTTTCGCTCTATTCGGCATGGCCATCGTCTTGCTCACCGTCGACGGCAGGCCAGCTACGTTCGTCGGTTTGGCCATCATCGGATTGAGCAAGGGACTTGCCGTGCCGATGGCTTTGCTGGTGATGATGCAGCTTCCTGGGGTTGCCCAGCGCAACATGGGCGCGGCGGGCGGGCTGTTCTTCACAGTGGGAGAGGCCGGCGGCGTAACCGGCCCAATTCTGTTCGGCGTGTTCTCCGATCTGGGCGGATCAACCGCTGGACTGGTGCTGCTGGCCGGGGTGGCCATGGCTACCGCTGTGCTTGCCTTCCTGCTTCGCTCTGCGATGGCCGGTACTCCCCTGCCCGTTGGCAAGAGCTAGCCGCTAAGCACCTCGGCCTTGGATGAGTCCTTGCAGGGCGTCGTCGTCGTTTACCAGGTTGGCCACCACTGCTTCGTCGACATCGGCCACGGTGATCTGCCCCACCTCGTCGGATACCGAGGAGTAGAACCCCAAACCTCGCATACCCGCGGCCTGTCGAAAGTTGTCCTCGGTGGGGGTCAGATACTGGACCGATACTGCGTTGTAGCGCCGGATCAGATAGAGGTGCATCAGGGTCATCAGCCGTTTGCGACGCAGCGCCGGACTGTGGGTGTTCTGGTCGCGTACCGAGAGAATTGCCCGACGGCGCCGGTCGTGGAGCACCCCGAACACCACATTGGCAAGGTCGTTGTCACCGCTGCGAACCACGAGTTCGAGGATCTCGGACCCTGCTGTGTAGGGGCGCAATTGCACATTCAATTCGGCATCGACGTTGTTGTGCAACGCCCATCGCTCCAACCAGCCTTCGAGCTCCCGGGTGGGCACCTCGGTCTGAACGAGGTGTTGGAACTGGGTCGATCCCTTGCCCATGGCCCGGGTGGTAGCGGTGCGGCCGGAGCTGGCCATGAGTGCGGCATCGAGCCGAGGTCCCCCCACCAGGGTTTGAGGGGTCTTGTACGGGGAATCGACCAGGCGGAACTTTCTTTGAAGCCGCGCCAGAGCCAGCATGCCGTCCTGTTGAAGGGATGCGGCGAACTCCTCGCCGGCCATGCCGTCGATCTGGTGGCCGCCGTAGGTAATGAAGTTGAACACAAATCCGAGTCGACCCAGCTCGGCGGGAAATTCGCGCATCTCGTCTTCGGTCATGCCGGTGGTGTCCCAGTTGAAGGAGGGCGAAAGGTTGTAGGCCAGCATCTTGTCGGGGTACACGGCATGGACCGCCTGGGCGAATTCCTTGGCATCCCCGAGGTCGGCAGTCTTGGTCTCCATCCACAGCAGGTCGCAGTACGGGGCCACGGCCAGTGACTTGGCCACTGCGTAGGGGATGCCCCCCTGCACCTGGTAGTAGCCCTCGGTGGTTCGGGCCACCTCTGCGTTCCAGGCCACGTCAAGGCCCTTCTCCGCGGCCCGGCTTCGGGCGGTTGCGGTGTCGACCGTGCGAGCGAAGCCGAGCCACTCCCCCACTTCCATTCCGAAGCTCTCTCCCTCCGATGCCCGCAGCGACAGCTGGTCGGCCACGGCCTGGGCATACGTGGCCAGCCCCGACGCCCGGTGCCACGCTTCAGCCAGCGCATCGGAGGCTCTGTCCACGGCGTCGTCGGCCCGGGGGTCGGGTGAGGAGTGGTAGATGACCGCGGCTTTCTCGATGATCTGGTTGACCCCGGTTTGATCGAGCCAGGCGATGGCCCGCTTGTAGCGGTTCTCGGGCACGGCATACAGCAGATGACCGTTCACCCCTTCCACGCCAGCTTCGGCAAGCAGGCGCAAGACCGCCAGATAGGCATCCTTGTACGACGGGACTGATTGCTGGGTGGCCCCCATTATGAACGGCTGATCGCGCTCGTCGGTGCCGCCGTCCAGCAAATTGGCCGCCTCGGCATCGGTACGGGCCACGATGATGCCGGGAACGCCCATCACATCCAACTGGAATCGGGCCGCATTGAGCCGCTTGATCTGTTCGTCGCACGGCACCAACACCTTGCCGCCTTGATGCCCGCACTTCTTGACCCCCGGCTTTTGGTCCTCGATGTGGTACCCGGGCACTCCGGCCTCGACGAATCGGCGGATCAGATTTCTGACGTGGGCGTCACCGCCGTGGCCGGTATCGGCGTCGGCAATTATCGACGGGGTGAAGTCCACCTCCGGGGAGCGCATGCGCTCTTCAATGCTCATCCGCGATCGGGCGAACCGCTGGTTGCGGTCGGCGGTCAACAGCGCACGGACCAAACCTGCCGCCTCATCGGGAACCATGCCCAGCGGGTAGCTGGCCAAATCGGGACCGGGATCCTCGTGCAATGAGCCCTTCGCGGAGGTGGCCCATCCGCCCAGGTAGATCCCCTCAATTCCGGCTCGCTTCATAGCCACCGCCTGGCCCGGAGAGTAGGGGCCGAAGGTTGAGATGCACCTCCCTTGCTCAAACAACTCCCGCAAGCGGGCATAAAACCGCTCGGACGCCAATCGAGCCACGGTGTGATCCTGATTGAGATTCCCGCGTTGCTCCACTACTTGACGGGCCGAGTACAGGCGGGTGATCCCCTCGAAGCGGGGCGAGACCATCCACGACTGGGTGGATCGGACCTCGGCATCGAATGAACCGGCAACGTTGGCGGCCATGCTGATACCTCTCAGGTCTGGTGAGGGTGGTTGTCCGGCGACGATAGCAATCGCGCGAGGCCTAACTGCACCTTTATTTCCAGGAAACATGACCTTGCTTGAGAAATCGGCCAAAGCAACTTCTACCCTGAGGCCGTGCCCATGACCTACGAGACCCTTGGAAGGCTCGAAGTGGCCAGCCCGCTGGCCGACTTCGTCAGCCATCGGCTTGCTCCTGGCACCAACGTGGGGGTCGGAGACTTCTGGTCGTCCTTGGAGCAGATCGTCGAACGCTTCACGCCGCGGGTGCGAGCCAGCTTGGATGAGCGCGACGACCTACAGGCTCGAATCGACTCCTGGCACCTTGACCGGGGTTCGGAACCCGAGGGGGCGGCCGACTTTCTGCGCTCCATCGGGTACCTGGTCGAAGATCCCGGACCAGTGCCGGTGACCACCGCGGGGGTGGACCCTGAAATTGCGTCGTTGGCCGGGCCGCAGCTCGTTGTGCCGCTGGACAACGCCCGCTATGCGCTCAACGCGGCCAACGCTCGCTGGGGCAGTCTGTACGACGCCTTCTACGGCACCGACGCAATCGACGAGGCGGAGGGCGCCGAGCGGAGTGGGCCATACAACCCGATGCGGGGCCAGCGGGTAATCGATCGAGTTCGGGCTCTGCTGAACGACCATGTTCCGTTGTCCTCCGGCTCCCATGCCGACTCGGTGGCCTACACGGTGACTGCCAATGGGCTGCGGGTTGAACTTACCGATGGCACTTCCGCAGAGCTGATCGTTCCCGAGCAGTTTGCCGGGTATACCGGTATGGCTTCGGCACCCGAAACAGTGCTGCTGCGCAAGCACGGCCTCCACATTGAGCTGGTGATCGACCGCGACCACGCCATCGGCCGAGATGACCCCGCAGGGGTGGCTGATGTGATGATGGAATCGGCCCTGACCGCGATCATGGACCTTGAAGACTCGGTAGCCGCGGTGGATGCGGAGGACAAGACCCTGGCCTATGCCAACTGGCTCGGCCTGATGCAGGGCACTCTCACCGCTTCATTCACCAAGGGCGGGCAGGCCATGACCCGCAGCCTGAATGCCGACTCGACGGTGATCGACCGGTTGGGAAGTCCCATGACGGTGCGTCGTCGCAGCGTCATGTTGATCCGCAGTGTGGGCCTGCACATGGAAACCGACATGGTTCGCCTGAATAGCCAGCCGATTCCAGAGACCATCGTCGACGTGGCGGTGGCAGCTTGGGGTGCCCTCCACAATCAGACCGGCTCTGGCCCCCATCGCAACAGCCAAACCGGGTCGGTGTACATCGTGATGCCCAAGCTGCACGGTCCCCGCGAAACGGCTCTGATCCGTGAATTGTTCACTGAGGTTGAGGGCATCTTGAGCCTTTCTCCCAACACGCTGAAAATGGGGATCATGGACGAGGAGCGCCGGACGTCTCTCAATTTGGCCGCCTGCATTGCCGAGGCCTCAGAGCGGGTGGTGTTCATCAACACCGGCTTTCTGGACCGAACCGGCGATGACATCCATACCAACATGGAAGCCGGCGCCATGGTCCCCAAAGCGGAGATCAAGGCGTCGGGATGGCTGAACGCCTATGAGGAGGCCAATGTGGCCGTCGGGCTGGCTATGGGTCTGCCGGGGCATGCCCAGATAGGCAAGGGAATGTGGGCTCGGCCCGACGACATGGCGGCCATGCTGGACGAGAAGATTGGCCATCCTCAAGCGGGAGCAACCACCGCGTGGGTCCCCTCCCCCACCGCGGCCACTTTGCACGCACTGCACTATCTGGAAACCGACGTTGCCGCTCGACAGACCGAGATTGCAAACTCGCCGCCAGACCGTGCCGAGGCCGTTCAAGCCATGCTCGCCCCCGCGGTCTTACCGTCGGATCGCGAGCTCTCCCCGGCGGAGATCCAACGGGATCTGGACAACAACGCCCAAGGAATCCTGGGTTACGTGACCCGATGGGTGGGCCAGGGAGTGGGATGTTCCAAAGTGCCCGATATCGACAACGTCGCTTTGATGGAAGACCGGGCCACCCTTCGGATCTCGTCCCAGCACATCGCCAACTGGCTCCACCACGGGCTGCTGTCGGAAGAGCAGGTAGTGGAGACCATGCTACGCATGGCCTCTGTGGTTGACAGCCAGAACGCCGACGATCCTGCCTACGAGCCCATGAGCAGTGACTTGGCGACCAGTATTCCGTTCAGCGCGGCTCTGGCTTTGGTGCTGGAAGGCCGCGATCAGCCCAACGGCTACACCGAGCCGATCCTCACCGCCCACCGCCGCCGCCAAAAGGCGTCCGGTTGAGGGACCGATCCTTCGGCGCTACATCCCCCACGGGCTTAGATCTACCTCCAGCTCCCGGAGGCGGTCGATGATCATGGGTGGATCCATGGTCATGGCGGGCCAGTGGTAGTCGTAGATGCGGATGTTGAGCACAAGCGCGATGTACTCAGCTACCTGGTCAACGGTGAAGTAAATGCCCCGGCGGCCGATGGACGCCTCGTAGGCGGCCCCGTTCTCGCGGTTCAACACAAAGTTGGTGTGGTCGCACATGTGCTTCATGTCGGTGTTCACCCAATCCCAGATCACCTCCGTACTCAGGATCAATGGCTCAGAGGGCTCCGCGGATAAGAGCTTGAAGTCCTTGGAGACGAGGGTGATAGGTTCCAGCGTGTGAGCGTCGTAGGTCCGCAGCTCTACCTCCTTGTCCCGGAAGTACGGGGTCCACGACACCCCGATCCCCTCGTGGGCGCAGCCGATATAGCTGTGGAACTCCCCGTCGATGTACATCTCCACCTGGCTGGGGAACGCCGAGAACGGCGGGGCCTTCAAGATGTCGCAGTTGGGCGACGTCTCGTCAATCACGAACACGATCCCCAGTTGCAGGAGCTTGAGCGCCTCCAGCAAGCGACGCCGCTCGATGCCGGTTCCCGCGTGCATGGCGGCCAGATTGGGGGCTCGCTTGTTCTCCGCCCAGTAGTCGAAGACGAACTGCCGCAGTTCAAGGGCGTCCTCGGTCCACTGAATCTCGGGTACATGCTGGGGCATCGTCCTACTCCTGTTCTCGCCTGGTCAGATCTTTGCCGCCGAGCCACCGCCGACGAATAGCTGGCTGGCGTTGGTAAATCCGGAGGCCCCCGAGGCCGCGAACACGATGGTCCGGGCCACCTCGCCAGCCCGACCGACCCGGCCCTGGGGAATCCGGCTGCCGAGCACCGTGTCGGCGAATTCCTGAGGACTCATCTCCTGGGCGGCAGCGGCATTGGCGACCATCTCTATCAGCCGGTCGGTGGCCGTTGGCCCGGGGTGCACTGCCACCACCCGGACACCGTCTGGCGCCACCAGTTGCCCGACCGAGACGCTTACGTGGGTCAACGCGGTCACGATGCACGCCAGTACATAGCCTGGTGATGCCTCCGTGCCCGCCACTCCGAGCACGTTCACCACTGTGCCCGAGCCCTGCTGTTGCATCTCTGGCAATACGGCGCGCATGGCCCGCACATATCCCATCAGCTTGAGGTCGATGGTCTCTTGCCAAGCCTGGTCGTCGGCGTCAAGAATCGATCCCCCGGTGGAAGAACCAGCGTTGTTGACCAGCACATCAACCCCGCCCAACTGCACCATAGCTTCATCCATGGCCGCCGCAACCCCGGTGGCCGTCGACAAATCGGCAACCACGGGGATTCCGCCGATCTCGTCCGCCATTGCTTCTACGTCGGCAAGGGTGCGGGCAACCACCGCCACGTGAGCGCCTTCGGCAGCGAAGATCCTGGACGCGGCCGCCCCGATTCCCCGGCTCCCCCAGTCACGATTACCCGCGCTCCTCGGAGTCCAAGATCCATAGGCGCTGACGTTACCCTCGGTGAATACTCTGCACCGACTGGTTCGCGGGTTCCCGCGGGTCGTCAGACCGGTGTTCCGGTGTGTCGATATCGGACGAGGGTGGCGTCTGCTGGCCGACCGGTAGGGCTCAAGCCACTCATCGAGTTCCTGGAAGCGCTGGGGGCAAAGCCGATAGACGCGACACTGTGCGTCTGTGCGTGACGTTACGAATCGGTTCGTCCGCAGCACCTTGGCCGATTCTGTTCGGCGCGGCCTCGGGTTCTGGGATAGTTCTGCTTTGATATCTATGATATCGTCCATGTAGAAGACTCTTGTTTGGTGAGGAGGAGCGATGGCTGACATCCTGATTCGAGGCGTTCCCGAAAACTTGGTGGTGGAGATTGACGCTAAGGCCAAGCGCTTGGGCCTGTCCCGGGCTGAGCACCTAAGGCGAGTTCTAGCCAGGGAGCACGCCAGAAGTGAGGGCAAGACGACGGTAGCTGACTTGAAACGGGCTGCCGAGCGCTGTGCCGACCTTGCTGATCCTGAAGTCATGGCGAAAGCCTGGTCGTGACAGCATGGTTGATCGACAAGTCAGCCTATGTGCGTCTGCCGAGCAGTCTCAATGCTGAGGAGTGGACGTCGAGGATTGAGCGCGGCCTCGTTCGCGTTACGACGCTGACCCAACTGGAAATCGGATTCTCCGCTCGCTCGGCCGACGAGTACCGTCTAAACCTCGACGAACCACCACTCTCCAAGATGCCCGTGGAGTACATCACGTCGACGATCGAGCGGCGAGCCATGGAGATTCAGATGGCCTTGGCCGACATTGGCAAACACCGGGCACCAGCGATTCCCGACCTCCTGATCGCCGCCACTGCCGAATCTGCTCAGCTCACAGTTCTGCACGTGGACAAAGACTACGAGCTGATCGCCGAGGTCACTGGGCAGCCGACAGAGCGACTTCGGTTGCTATAGAGCCAATCAAGCACCACTAATCTGCCGGGCGTGAGCGACCGCCCTGCCCCCATTCGCATTGAGGACCTCGTTGATCCGGTGCTTCCGCCCGAGATTGCGGAGATGATGGAGCAAACTGCGCCGCTGGCCGACCAGATCGAATTGAGCCCCGAGGCAGTGCTGGGCGCGGCCACCGCCCAGTCGGGGCTCAGCGATTTCGGCTCCGACGAATTCCGGGAACCGTTGGAGGTGCTGTGTCGGGCGATGGACACAGAGGCCGACCTCTCCCCCATGGGCAAGTTGAGCCAGTTCAGCCAGCTCACCGCCTTCGCGGTCAATCGGCTGCGCATCGAGCTGTACATAAAGGACCACCCTGATGCCCTAGACGTACCCGTCGACCGGCCTATCGTGATCGCCGGGCTGCCCCGTACCGGCACCACGCATTTGCACAACCTCATATCTGCCGATCCGGCGTTGCGCTCGCTGCCCTGGTGGGAATCTCTGGAGCCGGTGCCCCCTACCGAAGAGGCCGGCACCATTGAGGGCCGCGTTCAGCGGGCCAAAGACGGGCTGGTGATCATGAACAAGGCCGTGCCCCATTACGACCGAATGCACGAGATGACCTGGGACCACGTCCACGAGGAAATCCACCTGCTGGCAATCGACTTCTCCACGATGCTGTTCGACTGCTCAGCCGTTATGCCCTCCTGGCGGTCGTACTACAAGGAGCACGACCAAACCCCGCATTACCAGTATCTCAAGCGGATCCTCAAGGTTCTTGCTCATCAGCGCCCGCCTCGCGAGCGCTGGGTCCTCAAGTCGCCCCAGCATCTGGAGCAGATTGGGCCGCTCATGAACGTGTTCGGTGACGCCACGGTGGTGTTCACCCACCGAGACCCGGTGTCGATCACCGCCTCGTTCGCCACCATGATCTGCTACTCGGCCCGCATGAGCGCCCCCCACCCGGTTGATGTTCACGGCATTGGCCAATGGTGGGCCCAGCTCATCCAGGACATGCTCCAGTCGTGTACTGACGACCGGGACCTGGTGCCTCCCGAGCAGTCCATCGACGTGCTGTTCCACGATTTCATGGCCGATGACGTGGCCATGGTGGAGCGTATCTACAAGCTGGCCGACCAGCCGTTTACTTCCGATGTGAAGGCGGCCATGGACCAGTACATGGTCGAGCATCCCCGGGGAAAGCACGGCAGGGTGATCTACAACCTGGCCGATTTCGGCATGACTCCAAAGGAGCGCCGCCAAGCGCTCAGTTTCTACACCGACCGCTTCGCGGTGGAGCTAGAGCACTAGCGAACCTCAGCCAACTTGACCACCTCAGCGCCGATGGGGTCGGGAGTCCGCTCGGGCAAGAACCAGCGGAACCAGATGCGCCCGTGAAGCCGGCCCTGGGTGGATACCCAGTTGGGCACACCGGGGTCGGTTGCCGAGATCACAATGGTCCACGACCCGTCATCGTCGAGCTGCACTTTGGAGCTATTGGTCGTGACATCGTCGTAGTCGTAGTTGAAACAGTGCAAAAACTGGTTCCACAGGCACATGTTCCAGAAGACGCACTCCGGGGAGCGGCCCTTCAGAACAAGCGCCTCATCATCGTCCAACTCGAAGGCTCCCATTGCGTAGGAGGCATCCCCCGCGGCCCAGCCGAAGGTCTCAGAGGGAACCGGGAAGGGGTCATCGATGTGGTTGAGCGTGCCCAGCGGAATGGGAACCATGGCGGCTTGCTCCTTCACCCACGTAGTCGCGTGCTGGAAGCGCCGGGCTACCTCAGCGTCGGTGTGCACGTCACTCCACTCAGGAGCCGGGTCCAAACACTCGATGCGCCAGCGCGCCTTCTCCCCGTTGACGGGGTCGTTCATGTAGTCGCGGGTGCAGGCCACCACAGCATCTGACGCCAGCTTCAGGAAGTTGCCGTCGTGGTCGTTCGGACTGACGATCATCTCGTAGGTGCCGTCGGGGTTGGGAGTCATCTGAGTGGTGTTGAGCGTTCCGACGATGCGCTCGGAGTAACGGCCGTCATCCGGTCCGCCGTACACGGTGAGCGACAGGTACACCGCGTCGCCGGGGTCCACGGTCACCCGGTAAGTGCGGGAGGGGTCGATCCGGGTCATGAAGTAGAAGGCGTCGGAGTTATCGCCGCCCCACTTCTTGTACGGGCCCACGATTTCGGTGAACCGAGGCCGGTTGGTGTCGGCCCAGACGTACACATCCAGCGCCACCTGGGTAATGGAGAAGATCCATCGGTAGCCCTCTAGCACCGCCTGGTCATCGGCCAGCGCCTTGGGGCCCGAGAGAAACTCCTGATCGAGGCCCTTCATGGTATCGATCAGCTCGTGTACTGCCGCGCTGGTCTCAAAGCCGGTGTCTGTCATGGGTTCTCCTTTGGACTTGCTGATTCCGGTGGCTTCTTCAGGTCGTCGACGAGTTGGCGATTGGCCCGAATGAAGACGCCCTCGGCACTGGCCGTCACAGTCCCGTTGTAGAGCATCTCCCCAGAGGCGTACAGCTTGCGGCCCTCGCTGCCTGATGGCCAGGCTCGCAGGGCGATATTCTCCAGCAAGGGGGTAGGCCGGTGGTACCTCACATTGAGTGTCCCCGTGTACCCACCTCTGCCGTTGACCACATTGACCACGCCCAAGAGCTCGTCGAACACCATGGCGATGATCCCGCCGTGTACCAGTCCCGGTGGACCGGCATAAACCGCCGACAGGTTCATCCGCCCGTGAACTTCTACGTCCTCAACCCAGAATTCGGCCGGAGGCGAGGCCGGGTTCAGCCGTCCGATAATCGGGCTGTAAGGGAAGAACGCCATGGGGTCGCGGGACTCGAAACCGGTTTCGAGGTCGCCCATCACCCCTTGGCGGTGGAGACCTTCCATCTGCTCAGCCTCCAGCAGTTTTGCTGCCTGCTCGATCAAGTCGGTGGCCTCGGACACGGCATCGTCGCCTGCCGCGGTTACCCGCGCCGCGTTCAGCAGTCGGCGGGCGGCCCTGGCCATGGCCAGCCGTTCGACACCAGCGCCGTAGTCGGGGCTGGGGGCAGCGCTGGGGGCGTCCCAGAGTGGCGGTTCGGTCAAGTGAAGAGGTAGATAGGGGCGTCAGTCAGTGTCGTAGCCGTACTCGACCACGAAATCGGTGCCGGGAAGACCAGGGGTGATCAGTCCAGCTCTCCAGCCGCCGTCGACGTTGACCTCTGAACCGGTGATGTACGAGGCTTCGTCGCTGGCCAAGAAGAGGGCAGCATAGGCGATTTCAATCGGCTCACCCACACGGGCAATGGGGTGGAATATGTAGGGCTCTTTCTCGGCCCGGGGATCATTATTCGGATTGCCCATAGGCGTGTTCACCCCGCCAGGATGAATGGAGTTCACCCTGATGTCGAACCGGCCCCACTCAATGGCCGCGGTCTTGGTCATGCCCCGGATGGCGAATTTGGAAGCGGAATAGCTGATGAGTCCGTTCTTGGACTGTTGGCCGTCAATCGAGCTGATGTTCACAATGGAACCCCCACCGGCCATCTTCATAGATTCGAAAACGGCCTTCATCCCCAAGAATGTGCCTACCTGGTTGACGTTTATGACCTCCATGTAGTCGTCTAAAGAGGTCTCTTCAATGGCTGCCGGCCTAATAATGGCGGCGTTGTTGACGAGGGCAGTCAGCGACCCCATCCCCGTGGCCACCTCAACCGCCGCGGCCCAATCGGCCTCTTGGGACACGTCAAGGTGTACATAGCGAGCGTGTTCGCCAATGCTGGCGGCTACCTGTTCACCGTCGTCGTCGAGGACGTCCCCCAGCACCACTTTGGCCCCTTCGGAGGCGAACAGCCGGGCCTCAGCCTCACCCTGCCCTCGAGCTGCTCCAGTGATGATCGCTACCTTGCCATCCAGCCGTCCCATCTTTCGGCTCTCCTTCTTCGATCAGGCGGTACTTGCGGGGGTCACACTACCCGTCCTGTGGATGCGGCCCTAACCTGTGCATATGGATCTGGGATATCGGGCGTACGACGCCGACAATCACTACTACGAGCCCCGAGACGCCTTTACCCGCTACATCGACCCCGCATTCGCCGATCAGGCAGTGCGGCCGGTTACCGAGCCCGACGGCACCGAAGAGGTATACATCGGCGACCGGCGGTTCACTTTCTTGGAGCACCGGAACTACGACACGGCACCTCGACCGGGAATGCTGCGGGACATGTTGAAGGCCATGAAGCGGGGCGACGACGGGGGGAACATCAGGGGCACTCGGGTTTCAGAACCCCACCGGCCCGAATACGTCATGCGATCAGCCCGAGTCGAGGTGCTCGACGCCCAAGGAATCGAAGCCGCTGTGCTGTTCCCCACACTGGCGGTGTGTGTGGAGCACTACATGGTTGACGATCCCGATCTGCTCTACGCCAACCTGTCCGCATTCAACCGCTGGTTGGACGACGAATGGGGCCTCAACCGGGATGGTCGCATCCATGCCCCTCCCCTGTTGTCGCTGGTCGATCCCGACCGGGCCGTGGACGAGCTGGAATGGGCGCTGGGGCGGGGAGCTCGGGTGGTGTCGGTTCGTCCGGGGCCCGCGGCCGGCCGCAATATCGCCGACCCGGTCTTCGATCCCTTCTGGGCCCGGGTCAACGAAGCTCGCGCGGTGGTCGGTTTCCACATCGGCGAGTCGGGTTACAACCAGTCGATGTCGGTGCACTGGGGCGAAGAGCCCAATCCGCCGTCGCACCGGCAGTCGGCCTTGCAGTGGACCTGCTTTTACGGCGACCGCCCGATCATGGAGACAGTGGCTGCGCTGATCTACGCCAACCTGTTCGAAGCCTTTCCCAACGTCCGGGTCATGAGCGTGGAGAATGGCAGCCTCTGGGTGGATTACCTGATGGCAGCCATGAACAAGATGAACCGAATGGGCCGCAATGGTCCGTGGTTTAGAGGACCGCTGAACGAAAAACCCAGCGACGTGTTCCGCCGCCACGTGTTCGTATCCCCCCATCATGAGGAGCCGGTGGCCGATCTGGCCCGGTCGATCGGAGTTTCCCAGGTGTTGTTCGGCTCCGATTGGCCCCACGCCGAGGGCCTGGCCGAGCCATTGGAATTCGTGGAGGGCCTATCGAGCCTCTCCCCCGCCGAAACTCGGCTCATCATGCGAGACAATCTGGCCGGTCTGTTGGCGAGCTAATTCCGCCAGTCGGGGACTGGCAGGGTCCTGGCTAACTCCGCCGGTCGCGAAACAGCCGCGGGTCGTAGGACACGCCGCACCGTTCAAGGGCGGCCTGCCAGGCAGGGCTGTTCTTCATGATGCGCCGCAGACCCAAAACCATCCCCGTGCTGCTGACTTTGGCGCCCGACATCGGGGTCAGCCCTAGGACCGACGTGATCTCTCGGGGGATCGTGGTGATGGCCCCGTTCATCAGGATTTGGTACCCCGCTTTCTGGGCCGCAGGAATCGGAGGGTTCTGAAGGAACCTAACGGCAGCTCGCATCCCCGGGCTCGGTGCCAACGCAGGATGCCCGGTTATCCACTCCCGCAGTTCGCCGGCGGTTGTGGGCAGAGGCGAGGCGCCCAGCATCTCCCCCACCCTGGATTGCTCAACCACAAATTGGTCAGCGTGGGCAGGGCTCAGGCGCCCGCCGAAGCGCTGATAAGCCTCCAGAAAGGAATCAGTCAGTGAGTTGTGGACCCACGCCGCCAGATCTGGTGTTGAGGCGCTATACGCCTGGCCGCGGTGGGAGGTGCCGCTTACTCCTTGATGGGCGGAATTGACCAGGTCCACGGCCTCCTTCACTTCGGGCATTGCGCCGAATGTGGCCGAGGTGACATAGAAGGATGTCCGGCTGAGCCGGCCGAGGGGATCATCTCGATAACGGCTGTGCTCGTCCACCCCGGCGACCACTTCCGGATGGGCCGCTTGGATCAGCAGTGCCCGGATTCCACCAATGAACACACTCACATCGCCGATCACCCGCCAGCTGATCGAATCAGGACCACACAATCCTGGATCTCCCGGAAAGTCTCCGGTGTGCTTCAACGGCATCTCCGCGTGGGCGAACATGCCGCTCACCGAGTTGATCATCCGAGTCTTGGCCCAGTGAAGCATGGCTCGATCACCCTATCTTCGGCGGAGTGGAACCTGGTCAGGAGGTCGTCACCAGCAGTTCTTCGAATCGGCGGATGGAGGCATAGGGCACCCAAGCGGGTTCCGCGGCCAGCTCCATGCGGGGAAAGCGTTCCAAGAGCATGGGGAAGGCCACTTGACCCTCTAGACGGGCCAGGGCCGCTCCGAGGCAGTAGTGGATTCCCTGGCCGAAGCTCATCAGCTTGCCTCCCGGGCGGCGGATGTTGAATCGGTTGGGATCATCAAAGGCGGCCGAGTCGCGGTTAGCGGCCAGGGACATTGTCGTGACCGTTTCCCCGGTATCCACCGGCACACCGAACAGATCCAAGGGCTCGGCGGCGTCTCTCCCTGAACCCAGAACCGGGGCTTCGAAGCGGAGGATCTCATCGACGGCTTGGGCGGCCAAACCAGGATCGCCGCTCAGCAATGCCCGCTGGTCTGGATGAGACAGCAGCAGCGCCGCGCCGATCATCAGCATTGAGCGGGTGGTGTCGTGTCCGGCAAAGAGCAAGTTCTCCACCATGGCGATCAATTCGGGTTCGGTGAGGACATCTCCGTCGGCTTCAGCGGCGATCAATTTGCTGAGTAGGTCATCACCGGGATGCCGCCGCCGGTCAGCAATGAGTTCGGCCACATAGCCATTGAGCCCGGTGATGGCCGATTCCAGTCGATTGAGCAATTCGGGTGTGTGCACTGAGGAAAAGACGAGTCCAAGATCTGCGGTCCAGGTCGCAAAATGACGGTGGTCACCAGCAGGAACCTCCAGCATGGCCCCCATCACCCTTATGGGCAGGTCATGGGCAAACCCGGCCACCAGATCCACGGTGTCACCGTGGAAGTCGTCCAGCAACTCCTCGGTTATCTCAACCACGCGGGGGCGCAGCGATTCGACTGCTCGAGGGGTAAACGCCCGACTGACCAGGCGGCGCAACCGGGTGTGGACTGGTGGGTTGGCCGAGAACATGACCTGACCCCACCATTCGGCAATGAGACCCTCAGTGATGCCTCGAGGGGCCAGGAGGTCGGTGGTCAAGAACCGGGGATCTCGGAGCACCGACTCTGCGGCGTCAAAGCTCAAGGCGATGAGGCCGCCGTCGACCCCCCGACCCAGGGGATGCTGGCCGAGTGCCTCAGCGAGCACTGGGTATGGGTCGGACCAAAAGGCCGAATCGGTCAGGTCTACAACAGGGAGTTCGTCCACAGTCGCTATTGTCCCCCGGCATGGAGATACTTCCCAGCCCTGAGACCTTCGTAGGAGGAATCGATTTCGGCGAGGGACCCCGCTGGCATGACGGCCGACTTTGGTATTCGGACTTCTATCAGTACACCGTGAATGCCACTTCGTTGGACGGCACCGTTGAGGTGATTGTCGAGGTGCCCGGCCAACCGTCGGGGTTGGGCTGGATGCCCAATGGCGATCTGCTGGTCGTTTCGATGCGAGACCAACGAGTCATGCGCTATGACGGCGTAGCGCTGCACGAGCACGCCGACCTTTCCGAGATAGCCACCTCGCTTTGCAACGACATGACAGTTGACGCCAAAGGCCGGGCTTATGTGGGCAACTTCGGGTTCGACTTGCACAGCGGTGAGGAATTCGCTCCAGCCACTCTCGGACTGGTGCAGCCCGATGGAACGGTCGAGGCTGCGGCCAGCGACTTGGCATTCCCCAACGGCGCGGTGATTACCCCTGACGGTGCCACCTACATCGTTGGTGAGAGCTTTGCCAGCCAGTTCACTGCCTTCGATCTCGGGCCTGAGGGCCACCTCAAGAACCCTCGGCTGTGGGCCGCGGTGCCCGGCACCATCCCTGACGGATGCTGCTTCGACGCTGAAGGGGGCATCTGGTATGCCGATGCGATCGGCCGGGCCGCGCTGCGGGTGGTTGAGGGAGGCGAGATCACCCACCGTGTCGAAACGGAGCTCAACTGCTTTGCAGTGATGCTGGGAGGCGACGATCGCCGTACGCTCTTCCTGGTCACAGCGCCGGGCTCACATCCCGATGAGGTGCAAGGCCTCGGGCAGGGGCGAATTGAATTCGTGCCAGTGGAGATTCCCGGCGTCGGGCTTCCCTAGGCAGTCAAGGAGCGGCAGGATGAGGTTTTCTGGGAAGGTGGCCGTGGTCACCGGAGCTGGGTCGGGTATCGGGCAGGCCACCTCGGTACGTCTGGCCGACGAAGGGGCCGTCGTGGTAGGCAGCGATGTCAGCGCTGCCGGACTGGAGAAGACCGCGGCGATGGTTGGCGAGGGGGCGGTGTTCCACTCGGTTGTGTCCGATGTGCGCTCCCGGGACGCTTGCCATGAGCTGGTTACCTCGGTCATGGACGACCATGGTCGCCTCGATGTGCTGTGCAACATCGCCGGAGTGGCCCGGGGCCATCGGGTGGGCGAAGTCGACCAAGAAGTGTGGGACCTGATTTTCGGTGTGAACGTTGAAGGCGTGTTCTGGATGTCGCAGGCCGCGCTCCCCCACTTGGAGTTATCGGAGGGCTGCATTGTGAACATGGCCTCCAACGCCGGACTGATCGGGCAGGCCTACACCGTGCCCTACTGCGCCAGCAAGGGGGCCGTGATTCAGATCACCAAGGCCATGGCCATGGAGACCATGAAGGCAGGCGTACGGATTAACGCCATCGCCCCGGGTGGAGTGGAAACCAATCTGGCCACATCCTTCGGCTTCCCCAGTGAGCCCGACATGGAGTTGATGGGGCGATACATGGGGATGCGGGGCATGTCCCAAGCCGATGACATCGCCTCGGCGGTGGCCTATTTGGCCTCTGATGAAGCCCATCGAATTCATGGAGCAGTGCTGAGCATCGACGCCGGGTTGACCGCAGGATGAGCTGGTATCCGGCCGGCCAACGGGTGCTGGTAACCGGTGCCTCTTCGGGCATTGGTGCGGCGTTGGCGGTAGAGCTGGGGCGGTGTGGGGCATTTGTCGGATTGGCGGCCCGGCGGGGCGACCGCCTCGAACAGGTGTTGGGCCAAGTGCGAGATGCTGGCGGAGATGGCTGCTGGTGGATGCTGGATCTGGCTGACCTCGAAAGCGTGGCCCCGTTTGCCGAGCGAGCCTGGGCCGAAATGGGGCCCATCGACGTACTGGTGAACAACGCCGGCGCTCCTCGTCGCCGTTCGATGAAACGGCTTACCCCCGAAGAACTGGACGAGACGATGGCAGTGAACTTCACCGGTTCAGCCCGGTTGTCCCTGGCCCTGCTGCCCTACATGCTGGAGCGGGACTCGGGGGCAATCGTCAACGTGTCGTCAATGGGAACCCAGTCGATGGCATTTCGCACCGGCGCCTACGGCGCGGCCAAAGCCGCGCTCAACCTGTTTACCGAGGGTCTCTATTTTGATCTGGTTGGAACCGGCGTTCGAGCCCATTTGTTCACCCCCGGCTCTACCGCTACCGAGTTCTCCACTCCCAAGCCAGGAAACGACGATCCCTTCCTTCAGCCCCCCGACGCGTTCATGGACCCGGTGGATGTGGCCAAGGCGCTGATCGCCAAACTGGGCACCGACGACTTCGAGGGATTTGCTGCTCCGGCCCTGAAGGAAACCGCCCAGGCCAAGCGAGCCGACCCCAATGGATATCTGGTGGAAGCCATCAAGATGATGGGGCTGCGACAGCGCTAGTCGATTCTTGAGAACTTGCGGTCGGGAAACAGGTCCACCACCGGCTTCCACAGGTACTCCAGCCGCCACGCCCGCCGAGCCAGATAACGGAGCACTTCGGCTTCCTTCTCTGTGCCCCATCCCTGGATTGCGCGGTCTAGCTCCATCAGTCCGTCATCGAGGCTGTCGGCCCGTCGGCCGGTCAGCGCGGCGATTTCGTCCAACTCAATGCTGGCAAGATCGGGGCCGAGCTGCTTCTGGCGGTCTAGGCACTCCACCAGCAGCGTGGCGTGCTCCAGCCGATGGCGGGGGAAGTCTCCGTCGACGGCGGGCAGCACCTCATCGCGCAGGTTTTGGACGACCACGCCTTCCAGAGAGGAGCCCATTTCGACTTGGGGCAGTTCGGGACGCTCCAACTCGATGCTCATGGCGTCGGCCAGCGCCTCACAGGTAGCCCGTTCGCAGATGTAGCGGTAGGCCCAGTTCATGGCATTGGGCATTTGGGGGTCGTTGGTGGCGGTAATGCGGGCCAGCGACACGATGGACCGCACAAACTGCTGTACCCGGTAGTAGCGAACCGAATCGAGGTACACGGGAAAGCCGGACAGTTCCTCGTACCGGCGAAACAGCGGAGCGAGACCCTCGTCGGGAGTCGAAGGACAGTAGAACTCCCGGGTGCAGATGTTGCCAAAGTCCTCCATGGGATCTCCGAAGTGGGCCCATTCCCAGTCGACGATGGCGCTCACCTGCCCTTCGCGGAACATGAAATTGGCCGGGCCGGTATCGCCCTGCAAGAGGCTTACTCGGTCGAGGCGCTCGGGAACATGGTTCCGAATCCATTGGAGCGAATACGTGTACAGCGGATCGGTCACCATGCCGCCGAGGAACTGCTCCACAAAGTCGATCTCGCCCAACGCGCACTCGGCCGACGTGGTGGGAACGGGCATGTGGTCGAGCCCCAGCGAGTCGGGATCCAGCGAGTGAAGCAGAACCAACTGCTGGATGAAGTCATCGAGCACCGCGGCCTGCTCTTCGGGTTCGGCGTTGTCCAAATCGGCCCGTCCCGGCATCCGCTCATGCAACGCAGCCTGAAGATCCTCACTCCAAGCGCAAATGGCGGGAACCTTCATGCCAGTCTCGACCAGCGCGGTCTGCACTTTGGCCTCGCTCTTCACCGAGTGCGTCCCGCTGCCGTCGCCGTCTCGGTCTAAGCGCAGAAAATACTCGGCCACCGACCCGTCGGTTCGGGTCACGTCAACCACCCACGCTTCACGCCGGGCGATGTGACGTTTCAACCGGGTAATGCGACCGCCCCCCGCTTCAGCGATCCAGTCGGTCATCCCGTCGGGTAGGTCGTGCTTGAACTCCTCAGCCATCCCGATGGCTTAGCACGCCGCTAACCCCCCGGTCGCTTTCCCCAAACAGCAAACCCTCAGTTTCGGAGCACGGGGTTTAGCTGTTTGGGCTGCCAGGTGTCGGTTCCGGTGTCGGGGAAGGCCTCGGGCGGCGATACGACGCTGTGTTTGCCGGTTCGACAATCCTGTTCTACTTGGTGGTGTCGGTCGTGGATGTCGTGGTGGCAGTCGTTGCACACTGTGACGAGGTTGGGGTAGTCGGTTGCGCCGCCGTTCTGCCAGTGCTCGATGTGGTGGGCGAAGCTGCGGTTCGCATCGGCCCCGCAGCCCACACAGGCTTTGTCGCGCACCATCAGCGCGATTCTCTGGGCGTCTGAGGCACAACGGCGACGCCGTCCCAGCCACAGGTCCTGGGTTCTGGCGTTGAACACCGCCGGGAAAATATCGGCCTCGCAGGCCAGCTTCACCAGTTCCTTGGCGGGAAGCGGCGTGCCGTCGGATAGACGGGCATCCACCAATTCTTTGTGAGAAGCGTCATAGTCGGCCACCAGCACCAGCGCGATACCCGCGGCCTTGCCCTTTTCGGGGTGCAAGATCAGCTCGGCCAGTGCATCAGCGCAGCGCTGGACGTGGGTTGGCCTCGCTTTGGGATCCTCGACGCGCCACAGCTCCCGCTCTTTGTCGGCCAGCGCTCCAGCGATATGCGCCCCGGTAACCGGGTCGAACTCGGCGTTGATCACATACATGCCCGTGTCCCTGTTCTGGAAACACCGGCCTGTGCGGTTCTTCTTTCGCCGATCGTGGATCGCCTGTCCGTCGTCGCCCGACAACTCGTGCTGCTGGCGCTTGACGGTGCGGGCCACCTCGTCGTAAGTCTGCGTCTTGGCGGCCTCCACCAGCTCAGCCTCGTCGATGGGCCCCTCAGACGACGCCCGAGCAATCAACCGGGCATGATCCGCAGGAATTTCTCCTGCGGCCAGAGCCCCGGAAGTCTCCCCTAGCCCGGCAAGGCGCTCAGCCGCCTTCACGTCGTGGTGAGCCGAAGACGGAGACGAACGCAGCACCTCCCGGGCCACTTTCTTGGCCCCGGCCGTGTCATGGCGGCGGGCCACCTCGGCCAGGATCCGGGCCTTGTACCCGGCCAGCTTCGACTCCGCCCGGCTAACCGCCCCCAACTCTCGCCGCAACTCGTCCTCCGACAACGCAGCCACATCGGCGACTGCAACGCAAACCAGCGCCCCGCAACCACAGCCACTAAGGCCATCGGCGCAGTCATTCTGGCTGGCCACAGGCGTGAATTCCATGGATGTTACTTTACCATTCACCAATGACAATATCCCTGCGAATTACGTCACAAACTAGAATAAATCCGATTAAATATTGTCAATATCTGAAATTGGCTGACACATCACTCGCTATGCGAAGTAAGAGCGCCAACATGTGCCTCCTCTCAAGCGAGGCCGAGGTCGGTTTGGGCGTCGGGGGGTTTGTGGGCGAGGCGGGTGAGTTCGGGCCAGGCTTGGATGAGGCTGTTGTAGGCGAGGGCGCTCATCCCCCCGCTGGCTAGTCACAGTCTGGCAGACTACCCCTGAACGGTAACAAGGCCTGAGCCGTCTTCCGTGCCTATGCTTCTCGGTATGAGCGAAGAGCGGGAATTCGGAGACGTGGCCACCAAACTGCTGATGGAGAACGACCGGGTGCGGATTTGGGAAATGCGCCTGGACCCTGGCGAGCGGTCTGATCTCCACCGCCACGATCACGATTACGTGCTGGTCCAGGTTACCGGCGACAAGATCGCGGGAGATTTCGAGCCCGACACCACAGGGGAGTTCTCAGGCCTCGTGGAGGGCGACGTGATTCCCGGTCAGTCCATGTTCATCTCCAAAGGCGGCATCGAAACCGCAGTAAACACCGGCACTAAGCCCTATTACGAAGTCTTGATCGAGCTAAAAGACTGAGCACTCCAACAACTCCGCATGATGCGGCTTACGCCTGGAGGCTGCTGGTAACCCTGTTGGCCGGGCAGGTGGTGTTCGGCTCCACCATGACCATTATCGGCGCCTCTCTGTCGGACATCTCGGAAAGCCTGGGTACCACCAACGCAACGTTGTCGTGGGCGGTCTCTGCCCCGTTCCTTGGTCTCGCCGCGGGGACAACGGTATTCGGCACCCTGGGCGACTTATGGGGGCACCGGCGGATGCTGATCCTCGGTTTGACCGTATTCACCGCAGCCACTGGAGTGTGCGGCCTGGCCTGGGACCCCCTTAGCTTTATCGGGTTCCGGGCGTTGGTAGGGCTGGGCGGCGCCATGACGATTCCCAACGGGATGGCGATCATGATGGCTGCGTTCCCGGTCAATCAACGGGCTAGGGCCATGGGCTGGTTCCAATTCGCGGCCGTTGGAGGACCGGCCATCGGGTTGGTGACCGGCGGCGCGTTGGTGGACGCGCTGGGCTGGCGGGCAATCTTCGCCGTCTACACCCCCATTGCTGCGATAGGCCTGATTGCTGCGATTCTCGTTGTTCGTCCTTCCCGTGCCGGCGAAGCCAAGCCGGTCGACGTGGCGGGCGCGCTCAGCTTGGTGGCCGCGGTAGTCGTGTTGATGGTAGCTCTGGACCGGGGCGCCAACCTGGGTTTCGACCACCCGGTTGCATTGGCGCTGTTGGCCCTCGTTCCGGCAACCATCTGGACATTCGTGGCCATCGAACGACGTACGGCTCACCCGATGGTCCCGCTTGAGTGGTTCCGCCGCCGGAACTATGCCGGGCCGGTTGTGGCCTCAGCCACGGCCAATGCAGCCTATATGGGCGGATTCATCCTCGCGCCCCAACTCTTGCAAGAGCGCTATGGGTACACTCTGACTGCCGCCACGGTGTTTCTGGTAGTTCGCCTGGTCTTCTTCAGCCTCAGCTCACCGGTGGGCGGCCGGCTGACTGCTACCCGGGGAGAGCGATGGACTTCCTGTTTGGGCAGCGCGCTGGTGGTCTTGGCCATGGTGTCGTTCGCGGCGGGATCGCTGGTCGACACCGTAGTGCTGGTGATCCTGGGGCTGGCGCTGGCCGGCGGAGGGCTAGGGGTGGCCGGGCCGGCCTATCAGGTTTCGGTCGTGGGGGCAGTGCCGATGGACCGTCTTGGGGCGGCAACCGGGATGTTCCAAACGCTCACCAGCCTGGGCACTGCCGCTGGCGTCCAGGTACTGGTGCTGGCTGTGGGAGAGAACGTCTCCGGAGCAGCCTTTGCCAGCGCATTTTGGCTGGGCGCGGCAGTAGCCGCGGTCGGTGTAATTGGTGCTGCTGCTATTTCCTCAGCGGACTCCGACTTGGCGGAGTAGCGGCTAGCTCTGGCCGGTCAATGCGGCCAAGACCTTGGGGGCCATGATCTCAGCCAACTCGAGGCACTCCTCTTTCGACCAAATGGCGGTGGGGGTCCACGGGTAATCGGCGGCGAGGAACTCATAGTCTGGGCATCCACTCACTCGGGCGATTGCCTGGGCTGAACCCCTCATCTCCTCATGGACGATGGCGACACTGGGAACGCCTGCCCATTCCAGCTCCACTGCGTCCCGCAAACTGCGGGCACTGCAACTGCCTCAACCGCCGAAGCCGGTTATCGCGACAGTTGCCTCCTCGGTGAGCCTGCTCCAGTCACCCGGGTCAGGGGGTATTGAGACCGAGCTCTTGACCACCTTGAGTGGGGCTTGCAAATCGCTCAGCTTGGTCATCTCGTCGTAAAGGGCATCCAGGAAGATCTCTCCCTCACCAAGGCCGTTGGCCACCAAACCGACCACCGCCCCGTCCAAGCTGGCTGGCCGGGGAGAGAATTCGTGATCGTCAGTACGGTCGAATGGACCCGAAGTGGGGTCGAGGCCGATGAGCGTTGTCATGGCCTTAGCCTAACTTATTGACGCGCATCCGGACGGCGGCTAGACGACGGGCTCAGTGATGGCGAGGGCGAGGTGGGGCAGTAGGAGCCAGCTTGCTCCCATGCCTGCTCCCCCGGCGGCCACGATGAGGATGCCCTCGGGCTTGCCGATGCGGGCCATGCGGTCGGTGGCGCTGGTGGCAGGAGCGATGAGCCGGGGCCACAAGTGCTGCTGGATGTCGGCTTTCGACCATCCCTCTTCGAGGAAGAACCGATGGTGCTCGTGGCCCATCACGATGACGAGATTGCCGTCCTCACCCAGCCAGGAGTCACCGGCGACACCGTTGGCCCGGATGTCTTTCACCAGCGTGTCGCACACCCCCTCGGCGGTTCGGCTGGTGAAGTCGGTGGCCTCAACCATCTTCATCAGGGAGTGGACAGTCACGGCGCTCTGCTCAGGGTCGAGCCCCCGCTGCACATGGAGCGGCTCCCAATCGGAGGCCTCCTCGTTCTCCCCGAAGCAGAAGGAGTAGCGGACCGGGGTGGAATAGCTGGCCCGGTCCAAAAAGCCGGGAATGGCACGGCACACGTTGCGGATCACGAGGCGAAGCGCCCGTCCGATGGTGGCATTGGCCCGAAAGCCCGGTCCGAAGCAACCGGCCCCTGAGACCACCCCCAACTCATTGCGAATGGGTCCGTTGATGATGACAGCCTGAGCGGCGCCCGACAGTGTGCCGGTGGTGGAGTGGCAGTTTCCCTTGGGGTGGAGATGGGCGCGAACCGCGGCCACCACCGTTGGGAAGTACTCGGGCAGGCAGCCGGCCATGACGGCGTTCGCCGCAGCCTGCTCTGCCGTGCAGGTGACCTCTCGGGTGGGAACAGTACCCAGGACCTCATCTCCGGATAGGCCGGCACGCTCTAGGAAGATGGCCACCATTTCCGGAGTCGGGGGCACGATGGGCAACCCATCGGTCCAGCCCTTTTCGAAATAGTCCTCCACCAAGGCTTCGTAGGAGTCATAGGAGTGCTGGGTGGCCGTCGTCATGGCCTGATGCTAAAGCTCGTGGCGGGTGGTCTCCCACACAGAACGGATGGCGAAACTGGATCGCAGGCGGCCCACGCCGCTGAAGCGGGACAGGTATTGGTTGTGGATTCGCTCGAAATCGCGCTGATCGGCCACCGCGAGATGCAGGAGATAGTCGGCGTCACCAGCCATCAAATGGCAGGACATGACCTCGGGACACTCCACCACCTCTTTCTCGAACTGGCGCAGATTCGCCTCGCTCTGGCTCACCAAAGAGATCTCGACGAACACATCGAGGGAACGGTTGATGGCTTCAGGGTTGACGATCATCACGTAGCCGGCGATCACCCCGTCAGCCTCGAGGCGGCGGACCCGCCGGTAGCACGCGGAGGGCGACAGGCCCACCCGCTCAGCGAGCTCGGCGTTGGACATGCGAGCATCGATCTGGAGTTCGTTGAGAATAGTTCGATCGATTGAATCCAATTCAGACACTGGTCTGACTCCTGGGAAGCGGCTCGTGAATCAAAACAAAGTAAGACATAAAATGGGCGAATTTTGAGATATTCGTGAAAAATATCTTCGGTTCTTAGCGAAATTGTAACAAAATTTCAAGAATTATTCCTCGTTCTCGCGGGTAAAATGTCCTTGTATTAATCGGCCTGCGGCGGAGGCATTCAATGCGGATCGGGGTTCCTAAGGAGATCAAGAGCGAAGAGCGTCGAGTGGCGCTGACGCCCGGCGGTGCGACCGAGCTTGTCAATCGCGGCCACCAAGTTGTTGTGGAGCGCGGCTGCGGTGCCGGGGCGGGCTTCACCGATGAGGAGTACATCGCCCACGGGGCGACCGTTGCAGATTCTGCTCCGTTGCTATTCGATCAAGCCGAACTGATCGTCAAGGTCAAAGAGCCCCAAGCCGAAGAGCGGGCCCGCCTCGACCAAAACCAAGTCCTGTTCACCTATCTGCACCTCGCAGCAGACGGGGTGCAGACTGCTGAGTTGATTGACCAGGGCGTCACGGCCATCGCCTACGAATCGGTAGTCGGTCCCAACGGTGGTCTGCCTCTGTTGGCCCCCATGTCACAGGTAGCAGGACGTATGTCGATACAGGCCGGAGCCCATTGTCTGGAGTCCTCGCAAGGGGGTCGGGGGGTGCTGCTCGGCGGCGTGCCCGGCGTTGCCCCGGCCAAAGTGGTCATTCTCGGCGGAGGCGTGGTTGGCCGCAACGCAGTGCAAATGGCCATCGGGCTGGGCGCCGATGTGACGGTGATCGACCGCGACGTTTCGGTATTGGAGGACCTGAGCTCGCGGTATGGCTCGGCTTTGCACACCCTGCACTCCAGCGGAGGCGCCCTCGAAGAGGCGGTCCTCGGGGCCGATCTGGTGATCGGCGCCGTTCTGGTGCGAGGCGCTCGAGCCCCTCACCTCGTCACCACTGAGATGGTCAAGCAGATGCGTCCCCGATCAGCGGTGGTGGACGTCGCCATCGACCAGGGCGGCTGTATCGAGACTTCCCGACCCACAACCCATGCCAACCCCACCTACTTGGCCTACGACGTGGTCCACTACTGCGTGGCCAACATGCCCGGCGCCGTTCCCCGAACCTCGACATTCGCGCTGGAGAACGCCACGCTCCCCTATGTGATGAAACTGGCCGACCTCGGACCCAAAGAAGCCATGAGAGCCGATGCCGGGCTCCGGGCTGGCCTGTCGGTGTGCGGGGGCCATGTCACCGAGCCTGCGGTTGCCGAGTCGCTTGGCCTCGACCACACCCCGCCAGAACAGGTTTTGGGCTTCAGCCAGTGCGCGGCTTGATGAATCCCGCCTAGACCAACTCAGCCATTCGCTCGGCAATGGCTATGACGTTCAGATTGGTGTTGGCTCTTGGCACCTCGGGCATGATCGAGGCATCGCAGACCCGCAACCCCTCCGTGCCCCATACCTGGCCGCGGGGTCCGACCACCGCCGCGGGGTCGTCGGACCGACCCATCGCACAGGTGCCGACTCCGTGGTAGAAGGCCACATGATGGGCGAATACATGGGCCAGCAGATCATCACGAGCAAGCCGATCCGGCAGAAACAGCGGGCCGTCGGCCACCTTCTGGTACGAGGGCGACATTAACAACTCCAAACCGAGCTCAAAGGCTTCCGCGAGGCGTTCCAGATCGGGCTTGTGGGCCAAGAACGGGTAGGTGATTGCCGGAGGGTCGACTGGATCAGATGAAACCGGGCGGACAGACCCCCGGATCTCAACTTGTTGCAGGGCTGCGTTCAGCGCGAAAACGGAATCCAGGCCCCCTGCCTCGTCTCGGCGGCGCGGGTTGGCCGACAAGTCGATCACACCGACCGGGAACAATTGGAGATCGTTGGCGGGCCCCGACGTGCTGGTGAACCGCAGCAAGGTTTGGATGGTCACATCCCCAGGAGCCACCATCTCCGGCTTGGGCAGGGCAAACAGGTAGACCGCGGGATGGTCGGAGAAGTTGGCCCCCACTCCCGGGCGGTCGGCGACCACACTGGTGCCCAGGCCGGCCAATTCCGCGGCCGGGCCGATCCCAGAGCGCCACAACAACAGGGGCGACTGGATCGCTCCAGCCGCCAAGACGACCTCGTCGGCCGCTAGCACCTGTTCTCGGCCGTTTTGTATCGCATCCAGTCCAATAGCCCGGTTGCCGCTCCATCGCACCGTCCTGGCCAGACAATTGCCTCGTACCTCGAGATTCGGCCGACGCCGAACATCGGGGGTCAGGTAGGCATCGGCTGCCGATACCCGTTGCAGTCCCCGCCGATTGCGGGGCAGAGGCCCAACCCCGTAGGAATTTGGTGCATTGTGATCGGCGATGAAGCCATGCCCCACGGCATCGCACGCCTCGTAGAACACCGTGTGAACCGGGTTGAGCTCAGACTCAGGAGTGCGCAAAATGGGCAAAGGACCATCGCGGCCGTGCCACTGCTCTTCTCCATCAAGGTCGGTCTCCAGCCGCCTGAAGCAATCCAGCATCGCCTCCCACCGCCACTCGGCGAACCCCCAGGAGTCGAAGTCTGCGGGCATGGCCCGCACGGCGATGCCGCCGTTGACTGCCGAACTGCCACCCAGCACACGCCCTCTGGGATAGGGCTGAGTCCTCCCGCCGGGCAGCCGGACCTCGTCCCCCCAGTCGTGATCAGGATGCGATGACACCGTGATGTCAACCAGGTCGGAGGGCACGCGGCTTCCGTAGTCGGGTCCGGCTTCTAGAAGCAGCACTCGTCGGGCAGGGTCCTCCGACAAGCGGGCGGCCAAGACCGATCCCGCCGAACCTCCCCCTACGATGACGGTGTCAACCACTACTGGGCGGCTTTGTTCGACTCCCGCTCGCCTCGGACGAAGGCGTCCCGGGCCTTTTCGCCTTCGCCCATGAGGTTCAACTCGTAGGTGAACCCCTGCTCGAACCTATAGCTGCGGTGGACGTCCACCGGGTCTATCCCATTGATCGACCACTTGGCCTTGCGGATCACTCCGGGCGGCTTGGACGCGATCACCCCCGCCGCTCTGCGGGCCTCCTCCATGAGCTGATCGCCCGGGACCACGCTGAGAACGGTCCCCCACCGCTGGAGGTCTTCGGCGGCCACAGGCTCGCAGCTGTACATCATCCAGCGCATCACCTTCTCGGGAACCAGCCGGGCGGTGTGGGTAGCTGCTCCCAGGGCGCCGTTGTCCACCTCGGGCATGGAGAACTTGACGCCTTCGGCGGCTACTACCAAGTCGCAGTTCCCCGCGAGGCCGATACCCAGGCCCAAGCAGAAGTCTTGAACTGCGGCGATCACCGGAACCGCGCAGTCGTAAACCGCCCCGAAGGCCTCGTAGCAGGCGTCGCCGGTGCCCAAGACCCCCTCGAAGCCCTCCATGACCTGCATCTCTTTGATGTCCACCCCGGCGTTGAACCCCCGGCCCACGGCGGTGAGGATGGCGACCCTCACATCGGTGTCGTGCTTGTAACCGCGGAAGACCTCGGCCAGCCGATAGGTGTCGGCAATGTTGAGGGCGTTCACCGGCGGGTTGTCCATGGTGACGACGGCAATGCCCTGCTCGTCGATCTCGGTGTGAATGGCCACGGTGCGCTCCTTTGCCCGACTCTGTTTCCTGGCGGCTCAGCGTACGCCTGCCCAGCGGCGGCTACTAGCTTCTACGCCAACAGACTTCCCGATCCCAGAAAGCGAGTCCACCTTGCGCATCGGCTATCTGATCGACACCAACCACGGGCACTACGACCAGCCCCTGCCCGAACCGGACAACGCGGCCAACGCCCTCGATGCCATGATCGAAGAGGGCATCCTGGCCGAGCAGTGCGGGTTCCACTCCATTCAAGTGCCCGATCGCCATGGCCGCACCGAGTCGTATTTCGGCTCGCCGCTGAACCTGCTGATGATCTTGGCCCGGGAGACCAGCCGGGTGGCCATCGGCTCCTATTGCCTGGTCAACACGCTCTATCACCCCATGGAAGTGGCCGAGCAGTGCGCCATCATCGACAACATCTCCAGGGGCCGGCTGTACATGACCTGGGGCCGGGGCTTCCACGCCGGCTACTGGGGCCAGTTCGGGGTTCCCTCCGAGCGGATGCTGGGCCGCTACCTGGAGAATGTGGCCATCATCGACAAGGCGCTGCAATCCAAGGGCGAGCGGTTTAGCTGGGAGGGAGACTTCTACCAGGTACACGATGGCCTGCTGTCGCCCAATTCTTATCAGCAGCCCCGGTTCCCGTTCTGGGGCGGCGGCCAGCTTCCCGCGGCCATCGAACGGTGCGGGGTTTACGCCGAGTCTTGGACCTGCGACGACTTCCCCATCCTCAAAGAAACGTGGGAAGCGCAGGCCAGCGCCTACCGGGCCAAAGCCATGGAACACGGCAAGGAGCCGTTCATCGTCCTGATGCGAAAGGCCTGGGTGGCCGACACCTTCGAACAGGCCGCCGAGCAGTACGGAACCCACTATGTGCCTGAAATGCGCTTCTACTGCGAGCAGGGCATCCTGGCCCACCACCCCGAATTCGACTCTCCCGAGAAGATCACCACCGAATCGGCCCGCGAGCACATCGTGGTTGGCTCCCCCGCCCAATGCCGGGAACGGTTGGAGCAGTACTACGAAGAACTGGGCGTGCAGTATTTCACCGTGCAGTTCCGCATGGTCACCGGGCCGTCTTTCGAAGCTACCCGCGAGCAGATCCAGCGCTTCGGCGAGGAGGTGGTGCAGCCGTTGCACCGCAAGTACCCCGCTCCCGACCATCCGGCCATACCAGAAGCCTGCCGGTGGTGAAGCAATGACTTCGGCGACGCAGACTCCGACCATCGAGGAATTGGAATCCCTGGTGGGAAGACAGTTCCCCGGTGGAACCTACGCCGTGAAACCGTGGAGGGTTTGGCTGACCAACGACGTCCTCGGCGCGAAACAGCGAACCGATGGCATCGCCCATCCCATGTTCTGCTACTACGCGGCAATGGCTGGTTTGGGCATCTCCATCGACGAGATGTTCACCCTTTGCTACGGGTCGGCGGACGATGGCCCGATGTTCGGCGAGTGCGATATCCAGCAGCTACGCCCCTTGGAGATCGGTGCCACCTACACCGTGCGGGGAGAGATCACCAGTGCAGTCCGCAAAGAAGGTGCCCGTACGGGGACCTTTGACATTGTGGCGTTCCAACTGGAAGTCGTTGCCCCCGATGGCGAAGTGTCGTCTGTGGTGTCCAATTCGTTCATCTTTCCCAGGAGGCCCTAGTGAGCGAGAAGCCAATTCCATCAGTGGGCGACGAGCTGCCCCGGATGGCGATCGAGTCGGTGGACGCCGAAAAGATGAAGACGATGGCCGCCCTGCTGGCCGATTCCAACCCCATCCACTGGGACGTCGACACCGTGAAGGCACTGGGCATGGGCGACCAACCGGTTAATCAAGGTCCCAACAACTTGGGCTACGTGATGAACATGCTGGGCGACTGGGCAGGTGGTGCCGAGCGCATTCAGCACATTCGGGTGCGATTCCTCGACAACGTATTCGCTGGTGACCGATTGGAAGCCGGCGGAACGGTCACTTCGGTCGGCGATGACGGCGCGGTGTCATGCGACATCTGGCTGGCCCGCGACGGTACCCATCCGGTGCTGGCTGGAACCGCCACCCTGTTGTTGGGTTAGGTGATAAGCCGCACGTTGTAGACGCCAGAGAGCGATCGGATCAGCAGGGTGATCAAGAACAGGATCACCGTGCCCAGCGCCATGGTCGCCCCTGCTGCGGTGTCGTGGTGGTAGCTGATGAGCAGGCCAACGACAACGGAGATAGAGCCGAGAATGACCGCGGTGATCATGATGGCAGAAACCCGTCGCACCAACATGGCCGCGGTCGACGGCGGGGCCACCAAGAACGCGAAGACCAGCAAGTTTCCGACCGCCTGAAATGACGCCACAATGGCGATAGCCAACAGCGCCAGCAAAGCGGCATGGGCCACTCGGGGCCGAAGCCCCAACAACTGGGCCTGTACTTCGTCGAAGGTCATGACCAGAAAGGCCCGATGGAGCACCAGAATGCCCAACAAGGTGATTCCGGCGATAATGAGCTGGCGAAGGAGGTCGCTGTCGGTCACCCCAGTGATGGAACCGAAGAGAAATCGGGTGATGTCTCCGGAGTAAGCCCCTGACCTGCTGGACAGAATTACCACCGCCAAGGCCAAGAAACCCACATAGAGCAGCCCGATCGAACTGTCTTCGGGCAACGGCGAATGGGCCCGAATGAGGTTGACGCCTAAAACCATGATCAGAGCGGCTATGACCGCGCCCACCATGGTGTCGCCCCCGAGGATGAAAGCGATGGCTATTCCGGGCAGCACCCCATGGCCTAAGGCCTCCCCGAAGAAGCTCATCCCCCGAAGCACCACCCACGTTCCCACCGTGGAAGTGGCCAACACCGCTAGCAGCCCTGACCACAGGGCATTCCGCATGAAGACGTTGTCGTAAAAGGGCTCGATCCACCAGTCGAACGGACTGGTCAGAAAGTCCACTAGTCCAATTTAGCTAGCGGGACATCAACCAAGGCCTTCGGCGATCTTTTGTACGTTGGTACGTATGAACCCGATGTAGGTGCCCGAGCTGCTATCCGCGGGACCCAGCGATCCAGTATTCAAGGAAACCACCTGCACACCGGCCTCTCGGCCCAAGGCTTCAGTGTCATCGGAACTGTGTGTCGACTCCGAGAAGATGGCGGCCACGCCGGTTTCGTCGATCAGCTCAACCAGTTCCTGGAGCCCCGCGGGGCTAGCCGCGGCCAGGGTGGAGCCGCTGGGAATGACCGTCCCGATCACCTGGAACCCGTAGCGATCGGCGAAATAACCGAGGGCATCGTGGTTGGTGACCAACAGGCGATCCTCAGGATGCAGCGAGGCCAAGATGGCATCGACCTCAGCGTCCAGAGCAATGAGCTCGCTGTGATACGCCGCAACGCACTCGTCTAGGGCCACGGCATCGAGGCCTGCCTGGGTGGCCAGAGCTTGGCTGAGCTCGGGCAATGCTTCGGCAACTCGAATGGGATCGAACCATACGTGGGGGTCTTCGCTTCCGTGCGCGTGCGCATGGCCGTGGCCGTCGTCTTCGGCGTGCTCGTCTTCGTCGTGGTCGTGGCCCTCGTCTTCGTCGTGGTCGTCTTCGTGCTCGTCCTCGTCGTGGTCGTGGCCCTCGTGATCGTCGTGGTCGTCTTCGTGCTCGTCCTCGTCGTGCTCATCGTGGCCCATCGCCGAGCCGAATTCGATTACCGAGACATGGTCAGCCACGCGAAACACTGGTGTGCCCGCATCTTCGACCGCATCAATGGTGTCCTCTAGGCCCTCCTCCAGGAACAAGCCGTTTGCCACTATCAACGCGGCGTCTTCCATGTTCTCGCGATCACTCAACGAGGGCTGAAAGGCATGAGGGTCGCCACCAGGGGGAATGATGGTGGACACTTCGGCCAGTCCATCGCAGGCCACGTTGGCCGTTACATCAGCCCATATCGACGTCGTGGCTAAGACTGTCGGTACTCCGGTTCCGCCAGCATCATCGTCGTTCCCGCAACCGGCAGCGATCAGCGCCAACACAGCCAGCAAGCACCCTGCACCAAATATCACTCGCCTTAAATTGATAATGAGTCTCATTCCTGCAAACGTATTCTGCGACCTGCGTCGATAGCAAACAGACAACGCTTACTTTCCGGAGAGATGTTCGGGCAAGAAGGGAAGACCATGACGGCAATAGTCCATGCGCTGTACATCATCGGCCAGCTCTTTGCGATCATGGGAGTGGTTTTTGTTGTCCCCCTGCTGGTGTGCGATTGCTGTCGGTACTCCTGGAAACGACGGTGCGCCCGCCGTGAGCGGTGTACATCCGATATAAGCCCCTAAGATGAAGAACAGGAATGACTGAGCAGCTACGACAGAGCGCGGAAGACAGGGAGTTCCTCTCCGAGTTGCACGCTCAGATCGGCAGCAGGCTGGCCCAACAAGGCCACCGGTACACCAGCGGCCGACGGAAATTGGTGGAGGTCCTAGCCCTCTCCGGCCAACCGATGATTCTGCCTGACATCGTGGAGGCAGATCCGAAGTTGGCTCAGAGTTCTGCCTATCGCAATTTGGACGTTTTGGTTCGCTGCGGTGTCATCCGACGAATCAACGTGGGGGGCGATCACACCTACTTCGAGTTGGCGGAACCGTTACTCGGTCACCACCACCACCTCATATGCCTGATCTGTGGCAGCATTGAAGACGTTCAATTCGACAGTGAAATCGAACGCCTGGTGGACAAGAGTTTGAATGAGATATCAGTCCGAACCGGATTCACCCCTGCCACCCACAGTCTCGACCTCCACGGACATTGCGCCGACTGCTGACGCGGTCCCATAGAATCCGCACTGGACAATGCGGCTGACAGCACTCCGATTGAGCCCAGATTTGCTCTCATGGCGAGAAGAGATCCGGGATTTCTTGGCTGCGGAGATGGCGCCCAAGAAGGTGTTTGGCCATGTCGACCCCACCGATCTGACCGGTCTCGACCTGGAATTCGAACAGCGACACCAAAGGGAGGCAGCTCGTCGGGGCTTTTTGGCTGTCTCATTGCCCGAAGCCGATGGGGGCCGCGGCTGCTCTCGAGCATGGAAGCACGTATACGACCTGGAGGCTGCCTACCACGGTGCGCCTTCCATCGACACCGGAGTGACCCTGTGCGGCTATGTGCTCTCTCAATTCGGAACTCCTGCCCAGAAGTCCCGGTGGCTAGCCCCGATGGTCTCTGGCGAAATGCTTGGCGCAATCGCGTACAGCGAGGCCGGCGCGGGCAACAGCCTGGCAGCCATCACCACGACTGGGGTTCGCAGCTCTAACGGTTGGGATCTGTCGGGAACCAAGTCGCACATTACGGGCGCGCACAAGGCAGACTTGGCCGTGGTCTTGGCGGTGACCGACCCTGAGGAAAACGCCCGTTCCGCGATGACCATGTTCCTCGTTCCCCTAGATGCTCCCGGAGTGGAGGTGAGACGCAGGCCAACCATCAATCGTTGGACTCTCTGTGACATAAACCTCGGCCAGGTTCGACTGGGCGACGACAGCGTATTGGGCGAGGTCGGCCAAGGGTGGTCGCAGGTAATGGCCGCCGTGGTCGCCGAGCGAGGATCTCTGGCCCACTACGGGTGGGCCGAGCTGTGGTTGCAACGCCTGCCCGCCGCGATTCCCTCGTGGGAACGATCCCGTCTGCACACCGCGGCGGCTCGAGTCCGAGCCTTTTGCCAGCGGCTGATCGACCTCGAGGAGACAGGCCAAGCAGTGGGCTACCAGGCCTCGGTAGTGAAGGTGGCCTCCACCGAGCTTCTCCAGGACATTGCCCGAACGGCCCGGACTTGGGCGGTACCAGGAGAAACCGACTGGACCGCCATGTTCGACCAAGGGCCCACGTACACCTATGACGCACTCGAGGCCATCCATCCCTCCATCTCGGTCGGTGCCAACGAGACCCATCGGGACATGATCGCCACTGCCCTGTTGGACAGCGATCTGTCCGTGTCCCTTCCCCTGCCAAATGTCGCCGACGATCCTGTTCTCGCAGCCTGCGTCGAAATGGCCGCTGATGCACGCCAGCTCTTGGCCCGAACCGCTCGGCACGCTCTGCACCGCCCGCTGTACGGCCGACAAGTGCAAGACTTCCAGGCCGCCCGCCATCGCTTCGTGGACATGGCCATCGCAGTCGAGGCGATGGAGCTCACCGTCGCCGAGGCCGCGCACTCCCCTACCGGTGTTGCCCGCGACTATCTGGTATCCGCAGCCAAAGTAACCGGGAACGAAGCCCTTTTGGACGTCATAGAGGGGGCTCACCAACTGCACGGAGCCGACGGGTACTACGAAGACCACTTCCTCGCGCCCTTCGCCCTTCGAGCATGGTCTGCCCAATCCCGAGGCGGAACCACCGCCGAACATTCAGAGCGCTTGGCTAGGCTGACTGCTTCGCAGACGGACCACTAGCTCACCCGTCAGAAGCGCTGCTGGCAATCGTCACCCGGTGGAGGACTCGCTCTTCGCCGGCCACATCGCCCACGACGGCGTGTTGGGTAGATCGGTTGTCCCATACCACCAGGTCGCCGTGGCGCCAGCGATGTCGGTAGGTGTTCTCGTAGCGGCCGATTACTCCGTAGAGGAACTCCAGAAGCGGGCGGCTCTCCGCGGGAGTCCACCCATCGATCCGGGTCACATAGTTGTCGTTGACGAACAGCGCCTCTGCCCCAGTGTCAGGATGAGCCCGTACCATTGGGTGGACGGCGACGACCGCCTCATGCTCCAGCCCGGCTTCAGCAGCCCGGCTGGTTCCCTCGTGTACAGCAGAGAGCGCCCGGAGTGCCTCCTGAAGCCCTGGGGACAGCGATTCGAATGCCTTGACGGCGGAGGCGAACATGGTGTCGCCGCCCACCTTGGGCAATACCCGAGCCAACAGCAGAGTGTAGGCATGGGGGTGCCGCATATGGGTTGAGTCGGAGTGCCAGGTCTGGGTGATGGGGTTTGGATCGTAGATCTTCATGATCCCCGGGTAGCCCTCAATAGAGGGCACGTAAGGATGGATAGAAATCTCCCCCCAATTCCCGGCAAAGGCCAGTTGGTCTTCAGGGGTCATGGCTCCCTGGTCGCGAATGCAGATGACGCCGCTTTGGTGGAGCGCATCCCGTACCGACGCGAATTCGGTGTCGGAGACCTCGCTGGTCAGATCCAGCCCCAGCACTTCTGCGCCGAGTGCCCCTGCCAACTGCCGAATCTCCATAGTCGAAGCACTCTAATCAGCCATCAACGGCGGAGCAGCGCGGCCACGATTGGGCCCCGTGGCCCCCCGATCGACTGGGAGAACCGCTCTCTCGCCTCCGCAAGTACCTCCATCCCCCGTGCCACTGCCTCGACATAGAGCTGGAGCTCGTTGAATCCAAGCTGTGCCAAGACTCCTACCAACCACTCCAAAGTCTGCTGGGTTGGCACGCGGTCTCTGGAGGCATCCAGCATGTAGGCCCGTCGTTCAAACATCTGCGCTCCCGAATTGACGCTTCTAACCGTTGATTGACTGCCGGTATGCTTGCCCGATGGGTGAGTCCAGCAAGCTCCGAAAATACCGCTCCGACCACGAGGACCTGAACACCAACAGCCGCTCAGCGATCATTGAGGCCGGGCGGGTGTTGTTCCTCAGCCAGGGGATTGCCTCCACCACCATGGGCGATATCGCCGAGCAAGCCGGCGTCAGCAGGGTCACGGTGTACCGCCACTTCCCCGAGTGCGGCGCCATCGCCTTTGAGGTGTACAACCTGATGCTCGACTCGATCCTGGAGGCCACGCGAGCAGAAGTTCCTTCTGGAGTCAGCGGCCTCGACGCGGGCCGCCACTGCGTGAATGCACTCTTCGCGGCTTATGCCACGCAAGAGTCTGCCTTTCGCTATTGCGGGGCGTTCAGTTCCTACTACGCAACCGAGGACCGCTCCGATGAGCAGGCAGAGTGGTACGACGCTCGGGAGTTTCGAGGACTAGCGGACGCTTGTGGCCAGTTCTTCGGCTCTCAACTCGACCAGGAGACGGCTGACCGCCTAATGGCGCTCACCGATGCCGCTACCAGCGGTCTGTGCAGCCTGGCTTTGGCCGGCTCTCCTCTGAACCAAGCCAATGTTGAGCCCCGACTCCGCAATCTCCAAGAGATGATTCTGGGTTACTTCGACAATCTCTAACCTTCGGGCTCTAACCTTCGGGGCCCTCGATGCGGTAGAGGGCGGCCGCGTTCTCCCATTTTCAGGAACATCTCCAATGACGCGTAGGCGTAGGTCGAGGGTTTGCCGTGGGCCGCCATCCGCTCTGGAGTGAAACCGGTTGTGGTGTCGCCGCTGCCGATGTGGGGGCTGATGGGGAGTTCGGCCTCTTGGGCCACCCGGCCACCGCGGTCATTCCCACTGATGAGAACACTTCGCCGCCGACAAACCAGTGGTCCTTGCCCTACTCGGTGCGCTTGACCCGGGGCACCCGGTCTTTCAATTTGTCAGGAACCCGAGACACAAACGTGTCTGGCGGTTCAGTCACATGAGTGTCCACGTCGATGACGAGCTCAGAGTTGGCCATGCTCCCAGTTTGCCTTATTTCCCCTTCACTGTCAGTTGGTTGGTTGTCCTCGGTCAATTCTTCGGGCTGCGGGCCATGCCGCCATCGACCACCACGGTCTGGCCGTTCATGAAGCTCGACTCGTCCGAGCAGAGGTACAGCAGCAACCCGACCAGATCTTCGGGTTGCCCTTGTCGTCTTACGGTTTGGCGAGCCAGCAGGGTCTGGACCTGCTTCTCCGGGAGCTTCGCAGTCATCATGCCCGGTGCGATGCCGTTGACCCTGATGTTGTCGTCGGCAAACTCGTCGGCCAAGACCCGAGTGACCCCGTTGAGGGCGAGTTTTGACACCGTGTAGGCACCGGCGTCCATCAGCGCTCCGTTTGACGACTGGTTGACGACGACGCCGCCGCCGCGGCCGCGCATTGACTCAGCACAGACCTTGGCGCACATGATCGGCGCAACCGTGTTCACGGCCAGAATCTCCATCCATTCTTCGGCGGACAGGATCAACGCCTCACTCCATTTCCCCCGGGCCAGCCCGGCGTTGTTGACCAGGATGTCCACCCCGCCAAACGCGTCGACGGCGACCTGCACCATGGCATCGATGTCGTCTCCTGACGCAACATCGCACCGAACACCAATGGCCCGAGCCCCGGTTGCCGCAATTGCTTCAGCAACTTCTACTGCGGCCTCGCCGTCGATGTCAGCAACAACAACCGATGCACCTTCGCTGGCCAGCGCCCGGGCGTAGACGACCCCCAAACCTCCAACGCCAGCGCCCCCCGCACCGGTGACAATGGCCACTTTGCCTTCAAGTCTCATACAACCACCTCTTGATCGACTGGAATCCTACGCTCGCGGTCGACCCTCCGGAGCACACCCGCCTCCAAGCCATCATGCAACCACCGTTCCAGCCCGGTGGGCGCAGCGGCGCCTTTTCCTCCGATGAGCTTGGTCCGATGGCTGATCGATTGCTGGATACCGTTGATCCGGCGGGGTTCGATCTGATGACCGACTATGCCCAGCCGCTGTCGGCAGGATCGTTGGCCACCGTGCTCGGACTCGACGCGCACGGCTTCGACAAGATGTTGACGTGGTGTGAGGGTTTGTGTACCGACCTGGCCAACTTCGAGAACGACCCGGACCTGACCGCCATTGGTGAGCAGACTAAAGCTGAGCTCGGTGCAGCCATCGCCGAGCGGATCGATTCGGCTGGCGACGATGATTCGGCCATCTCGTGGTTCGTTCAGGAGGGGGCGACGCCAGAGGAGATCGTTAACAACGTGCGACTGATGATCTCTGGAGGCATCAACGAGCCCCGGGACGGCATTGGCATGGTGACCTGGGTTCTCCTGACTCGCCCCGACCTCAAGTCTCAGATTGGTGCAGCCCAGGCCAAGCTACGCCGCCTCATCGAGGAGGTATTCCGCGTGTACAGCCCAGTGGGAACAATCACCCGCCAAGCCACGCAGGATCTTGAATTGGATGGCACGCCAATCCGGGCCGGAGACCTGGTGAGCGGGGTGCTGCGGTCTATTAACCTTGACGAGTCCCATTGGACCAACCCGACGGAGATCGACCTCGACCGCCGAGAGGGCACCCACGCCGCATTCGCCCTCGGCACCCACCGCTGTCTGGGAGAGTGGCTCGGCCACCAAGAAGTGCGAGTAGGGGCCGAGCGCCTTTTCGCCCGCTTTCCTGATCTAGTTTTGGAACCGGACCAGCAGATCGAGATCCACGGCTTCGAATTCCGCGGCCCTCGTTCTGTTCGGGTTAGCGGCTAGCGAGCAAAGCTGAGGGGAATTCGGATCGTGGCCTCGGGATCTTGGAGGCCGGAGTCGTTGATCGCGATCACGCAATCGTCGACGTTGGCATCACAGATGCCGCTGCCAACCGCCCCGACGATGATTGTCAGCTCCACCGAGCCTTCGCCGGTGGGATTGGGATGCAGGATTCTGGCGTTGGAGAAGTCGCAGACTCCTGAGCCCTCGATGCCGCCTTGCGAGCACTGGAGAATATTCACGGTCTGTTCGGGGAGGAACCCGCTCCAGGTGACCACCACGGTCTGTCCGTCGACCAAGCCGGTTGTCGGCTCAGCCGATGCCTGACGGCTGAGCTCGGGCACCTCGAACTCCACGGTTAGACCGGAGTTCGCCTCGGCGGCGAATACCAGATCGGCGCTGGGAGATGAGCGGGGCTGTTGCAAGCGGGTGGCGGCCTGCTCGTCGCCATCGAAAGCCACGGCCAAGAAATCCAATGTGGTGGTGACAACGTCGCCAAATAAGTCGCTGTCCGACCCCAGCCAAGAACCGTGGTCTCCGCCTTCAAGAGTCAACAGGCCCTTGATCGCTGAAATGTCGTTGAACAGCTTCGGTGAGGTTGCGTAAAGAATCAGGGGGTCTTTGGTGCCGTGGATTATCAAGATTGGCGGTGTGTCGGTGAAGTCGTATTCACCCTCAAACGGTGCCGGCGGACCTGCCATGGGCACCACCGCATCAACCCGCTCGTCGCGACAACAGCTGTTGGCGCCGATTCCCAGCACGGTGATCGCCCCATTGGAATGCCCGATTGCCGCGATCTTGCTGCTATCTACCATGTTGGCCAGCGGCCATCGGGGGTCGGCGCCGAGTTGGACGACGGTGTCGATCAGAAAGCTCAAATCGCCCGGTTGAGATCCGGTATCGCCCGCGTCAGCACCACCAGGATTGAATCTCGAACTGCGGGGAAATTCAGGGGCGGCGACGACGTATCCGCCTGAAGCGATTGCGGCCAGGAACTTTCCATATCCCTCCGGGTAGCCGCTCAGCCCGTGGGCCAGCAGGACTAACGGATACGGGCCGCCTGCTGGCTGGGCATTCTCTACAGGGCTGGTGGCTGAGCCATCCACCGCGGCCGGATAGACCAGGAGGGTCCGAAGGGTACGGCTGTCTTTGCTCGGATCGTTGCCGCTAGGCGGAGTGGCCCGGTCGTGATCAACGAAAGTCTCCTCGATGTAGCCGAGTCCGGAAACAATCGGGGCTGGCTCGTCCGCGGCCTCTTCCGGCTCTTTAGGAGGAGCCGACGGGGCGACGGGATCTGTGGTTCCATCCGAGTCTTTGTCTGTCTGATCGGAGCCAGTGGCCTCCGCGGAAGGGGTGGGGTCCGAGGCAGTGTCGACTTCTGAGACGTCCCCTGGCGTTTCGGGCGTTTGATTACCAGACGATCCGCACGACACCAGCAGGACTGCACTCAGAGCAAAGACGCAAATGATGGCCACAGCACGGCCCATCGAGTCCAACATCGCGACTCAGAATACGACGACCCCGCGGGCGTTGTGGCCGTCTTCCATCTTCTCAACGGCGCCGTTGATTTCCTCGAGATCGAATCGGTGGGTGATTAGCTTCTCAATCTCCAGTTGGCCCTGGCGGTACATCTCAACCAGCATCGGAATGTCCGTTGTCGGCCGCGATGTGCCGTACACGCAGCCCATGAGGGTCTTCTCCGTCATGCAGAATTCGAGGCCGGGAAGTTCGGTGATCGCTCCAGCGGCTTGGACGCCGATGGCCACCACAGTGCCGTCTTGGCGCAAGCAGTCCCAGGCCAGGCTCACCAACGCAGGTATGCCGACCACTTCGAAGGCATAGTCGGCACCTTCGCCGCCGGTGAGTTCGAAGATCTGCTCCACGGTGGCTTCAGCACTCTCGTTCTTGACCAGATTGGTGGCCCCAAAGCCCTGAGCCATAGACAACTTGTCGTCGTGAAGGTCAACGCCGATGATGGTGCTGGCCCCAGCGAGCGCGGCAGCTTGAATCACGTTGAGCCCCACGCCGCCGCAACCGATCACCACCACGGAGGAGCCCGGTTGGACTTTGGCCCGATTGAATACCGCCGATGTGCCGGTGAGAACGCCGCAACCGGTCATGGCGGCAATCTCCAGCGGCACGTCGTCGGGAATCGGAATAGCCCGCCGCTCGTTGCAGACAAGCTCCTCTGCAAGGGTGCCGATGGCTGAGAACTGATAAAGTCCCCGGCCATTCGAGTCAGCCATGCGGGGGGCGCCATCAGCGGCGTCGGTGCCGGGAAACGTCAACTCCAGATTCGCGGTACACAGGTTGGGCCGGCCCTTCAGGCAATTCCGGCACACGCCGCAGTGGATAAGAGCCGACAGCACTACGTGGTCACCCACCTGGCAGGTGGTTACCTCACTGCCGACTTCCTCAACCACGCCTGCGCCCTCATGGCCGAGGATCATGGGAAGCGGAAACGGCAAATCCCCGGTCTGCACCGCGACATCGGAGTGGCACAGCCCACTGGCCCCGACCCTGACCCGCACATCGTGGGGGCCGACGGATCCAGAGGTGAATTCGACGACATCGATTGGCTCTTTGGCCTCGTAGACGACGGCAGCTTTCATCAGGCAACCACTCCTTTGACCTTCAAATCGATGACCTCTTCCCAGTCCATGCCCAGGTTCTCGGTGAGTATCTCATCGCCGTGCTCATTGAAGCCCGGTGCCCGTCCCGGCGCCGCGGGCTCGCCGTTGAACTGGACGGGCACTGCCACCAGTTTGAACGGAATCCCGTCTTGGGTCTCCGCATCCTGGACGTAGCCGTTGGCTTTGACTTGGGGATCGTCAATGATCTCCAGGGTGTCGAGCGCCGGGGTCCATTGGCCGGAGAAGTCGGTGAACAGCTCTCGAAGTTCCTCGAGGGTCCGGCTGGAGACCACTTCGTTAACAATCTCCCGCGCGGGCCCAGCATTCTCCGTAAGCGTCTCATAGGAGGTGAAACGCTCATCCTCAATCAGCTCCGGGCGTCCGATGACTCGACAGAACTCCTGCCAATACGGCAGGGGCTGAAGGCAGGTGATGTTGATGGTGTACCCATCAGCGGTGACGTAGTTGCCTAGCAACGGCTGCCGGGCCCCACTCAAATCGATCGGCCGCCACGGTGTGTTGCTGACGTGAGACATGGCCACACCGGCTCCCATGGCCCACAGGCCGGTCCCGAGCAGGGAGACTTCCAGGGATAGGGCCTCGCCGGTGCGCTCTCGGTGGAACAACGCGGTGGCAATTCCTCCCGCGATGGTCATTGCCCCAATGGAGTCGCCGAAGGCCGGCCCGGGTTGCGAGGGCATTCGCTCGTCGTCGGTGTACCAGGTGGCCATCGCTGCCCCTGATCGCACCCAGAACGAGGTCATGTCATAACCACCCCTATCGCCTTCTGGCCCCTTGGGCCCCCACGCGGTGCCTGCGGCGTACACGATGTCCTTGTTGTGCTGCCGCACCTCCTCTTCGGTGATGTGGAGACGCTTACGCACATTGGGCGGCTTGTTGATGAGGAAGACATCGGAGATGGAAATCAATCGGTGCAGCACCGACAATCCCTCCTCGGTTTGGAGGTCGAGGCCGAGGCTGCGCTTGCCTCGATTGGCGTGCCCCAGAATGGCGTGGACTTTGCCGGTGAGATCGAGGGCGCCGCTCGATCCCAAGCCGCGAGCGGCGTCGCCCCGCTGGGCGTGCTCGATTTTGATGACGTCGGCCCCCCAGTCGGCCAGCACCGCGGAGGCGGCAGGCACAAAGGTGTGGTCGCAGACATCCAGGATGCGGATGCCCTCCATTGGTTGAACCATGGTCAGCCCCTCTTCCGGTCCTCTTTGGCGGGCACGCTAGCAATACGATCTTGGTGTGAGCGAGATTGAATCTGCCTGGGGCCGGTACCCCGGCTATGCCATCGATCTGGTTCCGTGGTCGGGTCGGGGTCGGGCGACGTTCAACGGCGCCATCGTGGCCGAGAGCGACTCATGCTTGATCGTCAAGGAGTCAGATCACCAAGACCAGCTCTACTTCCCCGTGGGCGATGTGGTCTGGGAGCACTTCACTGAGACCGAGCTGCACACCGTCTGCCCGTTCAAAGGCGAGGCCGACTACTGGTCGCTTGCCGTTGGCGACCAAACCGAGGAGAACGTGGTTTGGGCCTACCGCGGACCATTTCCCGAAGTAGCCGGCCTTGAGGGCCACGTGGCCTTCTATACCGATCGGGTCCAAGTGGCGCTCCTTGAAGAAGTGGCCGAGGACAACGGCGATGTGGTGGCTTATCCCTTCCCTGTTTGGGGCACCGCCGCCGACCTGGCTCGATTGATAGACGTGGTACCCGACGGCGAAGGACGTTTCACCAGCCCGTCATTCCCCGACCCGCCCCTCGGTACCTTCGTGGACATTCCCAATCGGTTCCGACCCCGGCAGGTGATCGAGGGCGGCCATCTCCTGGGCCAGGCCATAGTGGCGGCATCCAAGACTGTGCCCGACCAGCGAGTTGTGTCGGCGTCGATGGTCTTCACCAAAGCGGCCCGGTTCGACTCTCCTTTGGCCGTCGAAGTTGATGTCCTGCGCCAGGGCCGGACCTATTCCACGGTGGAAACCCGGATCGTCCAGCACGACAAGCTGTGCGCCGTGGGATTGGTTCTGCTCGACAGCGGAGCTGAGGACGTTTACCGGGTGACCGCCGAGATGCCGGAGGTACCCGATCCGCTTGAGTGCCCCCTGAGAGACTTCGGTGTGATCGGGCGCGACATCCGGGTGGTGGACGGCGCCTACAACTTCGACCCTGACGATGTGGGTCCCCCCGAGCTATTCGTGTGGATGCGATATCGCGACCGGCCGGAGGCTCCGGCAATGCAGGCTGCCCTGCTGGCCCAGGCCACCACCCACTACACCATCGGTGCGTCGATGCGGCCCTTCCAGGGCGTCACCGAGGCGCTGGCCCACAAGACCCTGTCAACCGGACCCATGACCGTCGACATCGCCTTTCATGAAGAAGCCGATGCGGCCGACTGGCACCTCTACGAGAATCCGGCCATCTACGCCGGACGCGGCCACGTGCAAGGCCAAGGACGCATCTTCGCCCAGGACGGCCGACTGGTGGCTTCTTACTCGCTTCACGCCATGGTGCGATCCTTTGACGCCGACCCCAAGCAGATGGGCGGCTTCACCTCAGCCATGTGACCGAGGGCGGGGCATCCCTGCCTTCAGACCTGTGCGATCTCACCGATTTACTGGGTGACGAGATCTGGCTCGACAATTTCGACCAATAGCTCCATCGACCGGATCCATGCGTCGGCGTCAATTCTCCACGGCGCCGACACCACATGCTCCACACCGGCCTCGGCGTAGCGGTCCCGCTCCTCGCGGATTTGGGAGGCATCCATGCCCTGGGGATCCCAACCGGTGCGGTATGAGAAGGTGAAATCGGCGTCGGGGCGACTCTCGGCCAACTGCGCCCGAATGCCGGTCACGATCTCTCCCATCTCCTCGGGAGGCTTGCTCAGCCCCTGAAATCCGTCGCCCACCGCGGCGGCCCGGTCATAGGCCGGCTGGCTGCTGCCACCGACCCAAATCGGGATTGCATGGGCCGGTTGGGGCAGCACCTTGATGTCTTCAAACTGATAGTGGTTCCCCTGGTAGGAGGCCGGGGACTCAGTCCACACCAAGCGCATGATCTCCAGCGCCTCGTCCATGCGCGCCCCCCGAGTGTGAAAATCCTGTCCGAGTGCTGAGAACTCAGCAGCCGACCATCCCACTCCAGCTCCAACGGTCAGGCGACCGCCACTTAGCTGGTCGAGGCTGGCCAGACTGTTGGCTAGGTGAAGCGGGTGGTACTGGGGCACCACCATCACGCTGGTGCCCAGCCCGATGTGCTGAGTTGCCGACGCTGCCCAGCTCAGGGTGAGCAGCGGATCGAACAGGTACGACGCCGGATACCCCTGGTCAGCCGGATAGACGATGTGGTCGCTCACCCACACATCGGCCAGCCCGATCTCTTCGGCTCGCACTGCTACCTGTTGGATCGCCTCTGATGAACCCGCTCGACCGTACTGAGGCAGATGAATCCCAAGCCGCATTACTGGCCTCCTTCACCCCACGCCGCTCGGGGCAGCTGCTTCTCCTTGTCGATGAAGGGCAGCAAGTCCACCGTCGATTCGTGCAGATCCCCCTCTTGATCTTGAAGAAGAACTGTCTTTCCTAGCCAGTCGTCGTCAGCCAGCGGCCGGTCGAAGCGGACGTAACCCACACCTGCCTCCAACGTGGGTGACCAGGTGCCGACGGTTATGTGCCCCACCGGGCGGTTTTCGAAGTAGATGCCCATGAATGCTTCTGGCACTGCGGTTGGGCATATCAGGCCGAACAGGAGTTGGCTGCGATCGGCGGATTCCAGTGCGGTCCGGCCGATGAATTCCCTCTTGTCGAAGTTGACAAAATGGCCGAGGCCGGCACTGAACGGGGTCAGATCCGGTTCGATGTCGCTGCCGTTGTCCAAGATCCCCGCCTCGATGCGTCGGATGCCCATTGAAGTGGACGTGCTGAACTCCATGCCGAACGGCTCGCCGCTGATGAACAGGTGATCCCACAGCGCATCGTGATCTGTCGGTTCCGGGCCGCTGTTGGTGTAGACCTCGATACCCACTTCTCCGGTCCAACCGGTGCGAGACACCCACAAGGTTTGGCCGCCCAAGTCGAAGAACCCGGCGCGGAAATATCGGAAGTCAGCCGACAAGCCTCCGCCCATGGCGGCGTTGAGCACATCGAGCGACTTCGGTCCCTGGATCTGGAGCACTTGCGACCGCGGATCGCTGACTTCGGCATCCAGGCCGAAGGCATTGGCTCGGAGCCAGGTGGTGAACTCGCCATTGGCCTTCACGTACCAGAAGCGCTCCGGCCCCAGTCGCATTATCACGCCGTCCATCACCATGGTTCCGTCGTCGTTGCAGGCCAGTGCGTAACGGCATCGGCCTATCCCGAGCGACTCCACACTGCACACGAGCACCTTCTCCAGCAGCCGTCCGGCGTCAGGTCCAACGATCTCCAGCGGCATCTCCGGCACGTCGTACAACAGGACGCCATTGCGCAGTTTCCAATAGCTGGGAAGCGGATCCTCGTCCGCAGAATGCTTCAGGGGATACAGGCGACCGCAGTACAAGGCGAAAATCGTCTGATCAGTCACATACCGGTGGGCGCACGGCGACTCGTTCAGCCGATATGGGGACAGCTTGATCGAACCCAGCGAGTCGACGTAGTAGCTCTTCTCCCCTGCCATCAAGGCCCTCAATTTAGTGGGCACTCATCACCTCTGACCTGCCTAGTAATAGATCAGGCCGCGACCCGAGCCCGTCCATAGATCCACCCAGCAAGATCGGAGATCTCCGCAGCAACCGCACTGGATGGACCGGACAAGTCGATGGCCAAGGTGTGAAGTCGTTTGCCTGCATGCCGAACAGTCACTACCCCTTCAGGTCGCCCGCCATCAGCGAGGCAGTAGATCAAGAGACCCTCTGGGAGGTCCAGCGCTGTGGTGTAGGCAAGCAGCTGGTAGCAGTCCGAAGTTCGGGCTTGAGCGTCGCCCGTCAGCTTGTACTTGATGTCAGCGACAAGAACTTCTACGCCTTGCCTCCGGAACACAAGATCAGGACGGATCGGCACCTGACGTCGCTCGGCTAGATGAGTTCCGAACTGACTCAGCACTTCGAGTCGACCGCGAAGCTCTCGCCGAAGCCGCTGGGGGATGAAGTCTTCGAAGAGTTGGTTCATGTCCACCAGGAACGACGAAGCGGCGTTGTGCCCGAGCCGGTCGGCCAGAGTCAGATTCGCGAGCAGCAGTCGGGCGAGGCGCAGCGCAGGCTGATAGTGAACGTTCAAACGGGTGAACGCAATTCGGTCGAGTTCGTCAGGTTGAACGTGGACGTCGGCCACATCCTCCAGTGACACGACCTCCCGGAGCAACCTTTGACGATCCTCTGGAGCCACACCGGGAACCCTCAGTGCCAATCGGGTTGCGGCCTTCAGATAGCGGTTCTCGGCGATGTCGGAGGTGTGCTCGTCGAATCGGCACGCCACCGGCACCCGGATTCCTGCTTGGCGGAACTGCCCGGCCATGTCGATACGCCCCCGCAGCGACACCAGCCGCTCCTCGGTATGGCGGTACGAGCGAAGGAGTCCTCGGGCCAGGGTGGTCTCCAAGGTGCGTGCATAGAAGGCAATCACCGAAGGCAATAGGTTGGCGCTTATCGCGTAGTCGAAGGCCTCCTGCCGCCAAGCATTTGGGTCCAAGCCCACTTCCAGCAGCAGAAACAGGTTCTCAGGGCGGATCTTCGGGCGGATCAGCACCCGGAGATCATCGACCACCAGGGTGCCTACCATGTTCTGGGCGGTGATTGAGTAGTAACCGTGGTGAGCCTCCGGCTCTACGGTGATCGCGCCCTTTCCCACGGAGGCAAGGCGACGTGATTGGGATTCAGAGATCCGATGCGATTTCCGCTCGTACTCGTAGAGCGTGATCGTGTTGATCACTCCGCCTCGCCGTGTTGGTTTTCTTGCGATTCGTCGTCCTCGTCGGACGGCTCGGTGGTTGCGGGCTGTTCTTGGACCGCCTCCAGTTCGTCTTGACCCGAATAGCTGCGGTACCGCCGATAGACATTGTCAAACCTGAACCGCTCGATCTCCGCAGGATCGCCGAAGAACTGGTCTTCGATGAACGGTTCGATGTTGTACTCCCAAATTCGCCGCACAGCCTCGGCGTCTAAGCCCGCCTTCATGAAGTGGCTTGGCCCGACAAGCAAGTCGTCCCCACCTAATGCATCTTTGAGTTCGTCGTTGACTTGTGCCACAAGCTCGCCCAGCACCTTGGGAAGATTGGCCCGGTTGACCTCATCGATGATCATCACATGCTGGCGACCAGGGAAGTTCTCGGCTCGTTCAGCCATGAGCGCGAGGGGACCCGGGGTGAGCTGATAAGTCATGTCGCCGTCTACGGCTTCGGGCCGGTATCCCTCAAAGAAGTCCTCGTAGGAACTAGAAGGATGGAACTGAACCAGCGCCCGCTGCCCCGGATCAGGGGCCAATACCCTGGCAAGCTCCCGAGCCAGGTAAGTCTTCCCTGTCCCCGGCGGCCCGTAGAAGATCACCTGCCCCTTGTCCTCCAGCAGGGCTACCACATCGTCCAAGAACTCCCGTTGAATCAACAGCTCCGCAGCCAGATCCTCTATCGGTTCGGTGTCGTCGCCACCGGTGGGTGGTTCTTTCTGCGTGCCCTTAGCGAGGGCCAACAGCTCATCGAACAGCGGCTTCAGTTGCGTAGCCGTCTCGACAACCGTCTCTGCCAAGTCGACATCTGTGAACTCTTCCCGTTGGAACCACCGACCGTAGACGAATTCTGCCCAGTTGGTCCCTCGGAGTCCGACATCCTCGCCGATTTGGGAACTAGATCCGCCGAGAACTTGACAGCTGTCGTATTCGGCTGTTTTGAGGACCGGCGCAACTTCGTCCCTCCAGCCTTGAGGGTTTACTCCAGGGCGCAGGGCAACGGCTGCGCCCTGGTCGTTTACCCAGACCCGCATACTGAGCCCATTCTCAGCGGCCTCGTTGATGCGCCAATCCACCCAGAGGTCGGGCCTGGCACTAATGGCCTTTGGCAAGTTCACCCTGATTGAGTGGCCGAGCGCATCTTCGACGTCTTCGGCAAGCTGTTTGCCCCAATAGTTGGCGATACCTACGAGGGCGCGGGCGTTGATCTCTAGGTCACCTTCTGGGGAAGCCTCAGCGTCGAGCCCGAAAGCAGCGCGATCCGCCAGTACTTCGTCAAGGAATACAGGTCGCTGGTTCTGCCACCATGCGGCGGTTGTCTCAAACTCCACATGATGCTCCCGAACCCTCTGGAGAAACGCCCGATATTTCTTGGGAGGATCATCTGGGAGGCTTTCACCCGTAGAGAACTCAATGAAGCGGACAGCACTTGCCCACATCACCGGCCAGCTTTCCCAGTCGGCAAGTGCCCAGAAGTACGACAAGAGGAAGGGCACACTTCCAGGGGCTGGGTATGCTCCAACCTTGATGGACTTCACATAGTCCACCATTGACGTGAGCTTCTCGACAGCTTCCTGATCGGAAGCTGGAACCGTGAGCGATTCGGCCAGCAGATGAGCGAATCGTTGGGGTTCGTCGGTTCGATCGTATAGCCGGTTCAGCAACAACTGTCCGGCGAAGCCATTGAAGTCCAGTGTCCCCGGTGCTACGGCTCACTTCCGAATGTCCTTGATAAACCGGTCAAGGCCACCGGGTCGTCGAAGATCAGCCAGCAGGCCGAGAGCTTCGTCCGCACTTGCCTTGAACCCGTCCGTGGCGTACTTGGCCGCTCTGTAGTGTTCTTCATCCGCAACGAATCTCGCGACATGCGCCTCGTACCACAACTGTCGGAACTCAATCTCCGCTGGCGAGGTATACCCAGGGTCAGGGCCACCATCGCCGGAATTGCTCGACTCGATACGCAGGTACTCCCTTAACTTTTTGCCATCGTCGTCTTGCCACTTGTCAAGCCAGGTCCTGTGCCTACCTATCAGCACTCCTCCTGCTGCACTTGGCGAATTGAATTCCCAGTCACGTGTCAACACCACACGGTCACCATCGACTAGAAGAGTGCCGTTGTCGAGCAGTTCCTCGCGGAGCTGCCGGCGATAGCTGTTGGCATACTTGTCGAACGACGCCACCGTCTCGGCAGGCCCAACTGCACCGGCATGAACCAGAAATTGTCCGTCGGGAAGCAATACGCCGGTACCGCTACAGCCAGGAAGCTCAAGACGGAAGATCGGGCCGCCTCCCGACGAGTCTGGTTTGGTTTCTACATGATCAGCCACGCCGAGCACTTTACTTGTGAGATGTGACGGCTTGATCAACAAGGTTGCTCTAGAAAGATGTTGTCATAGGGGTCGATAAGATATTGGCATGGAGTTTGGGACTCTGACCAGGGTGAACACCGCCGCCGACATCGGTTCTTCGGTGTTGACGGCAGTGGATGTTCGGGGGTTGGATGCCGCTGGGCTGGACTCTCGGTTGCGGGATTTGGGGCGGGTGCAGAGCCGGGTTTCGGGGTTGATTGCGGAAGTGGTGGCGGAGAAGAAGCGGCGGTCGCGGGTGGGTGACACGGTGGATGGGCTATTGGAGGGATTGCGGGTGTCCAAAGGACAGGCCCGCAAGACGATGGACGAAGCTGCACAACTGGAGAAGCTGGGGGCGACCCGGGATGCCTTGGTGGATAGCCGGATCACTCCTGAGCACGCTCGGATAATGGGTAGGGCGTCGGAGAACGGGCCGATGGACGAGCAGAAGATGCTGGAGGCGGCTGAAACGGAGACGCCGGACCAGTTCCGAAAGACGATGCGGGACCATCAGAACGAGTTGGCCGGCGACGACGGGGAAGCCCGCCACGAGCGCCAGAAGCAAGCTCGAACGGCCAGCTTCACCGAACAAGACGATGGCATGTGGCGGCTCTACGCCCTGTTCGATCCCACTGCGGCGGCCCGAATTCGCAAGTCGCTCAACGCCAAGACTGACGCCAACTGGCGCTTCGACAACAAGCGAGGCCGAGATCACATTTCAGACCGGCACCGCCGGGCAGACGCCTTGGAGCAGCTCATCACACGACAGAGCTCCGAGGGCGGCAAAGAGCAGCCCCAGGGCACCACGTTGCTACTGATGGCTGACTACGACCTCGTCGACAACAAGCTGGGCAACCCCCGTCTGGCTGACGGCACTCCCCTACCGGGATCTGAGTTCCACAAGCTGGCCTGTGACGCCGACATCTTCTGCGGTCTATTTCGACAAGCCGACACCGAGCCCATCTGGCTGGGCACCGTTAGCCGCCACCCCAACTTCGCGCTCAGGGCAGCCCTCGAAGCCCGAGATGGGGGCTGCATCGGCTGCCGGGTGGAACCCGAATGGTGTATCTCGCACCACATCATCGAATGGCAACACGGCGGACCCACCCAACCCGAAAATTTGGTGCTGTTGTGTCACTCCTGCCACGACAAGGTTCATCACAACAACTGGGCTGTGGAGAAGCACCCAGACTCTGGTCGCCGCTACCTACGGCCACCCTGGCAGAAGCCACCGCCGAGGGGCGGACCTAGGATTGGCCAACAGAATGAATGACCGCATTGCTCAACGCAGCGACTGGAGCAACGAGCCAATCAAGATGCCCCAGGTCATTCCCCCTCCTGCTCGGATTTGGACCGAAGAGGAGATGGAGCGCATCCGGCAGGGTTATGTCCCCCAGATCATGGATGAGAAATGGTTCATCTTCGTGGAAGACGACCGACTCTATGCCCATCGCAGCTGGACGGGGTTCGGGATCTATGAGGCAACGTTTGCTCCGGTTGAGGGCGGTTATGTCATCGAAAGCGCCGCCATAACCGGTGACGAATCCATCTACAGGCGCTCTTCAGATCAGAACGAAAGTCAGATTCTTGAAATGCTCGTCGTCGGGCACCTCATGGGTGGTTCCATTTCAACTGAGGGCCTATCGCGACAAGACCCAGTGATGAACTGGGAACTCACCGTGCCATCAATCCCGAAGCAAGCGTTTCTCCCAAGGATCATCAAGAAGGCAGGTCCACGTCTTGAGCTGGTGCTGGGCGATATCACAGATGAGGACGTGGATGCCATTGTGAATGCGGCCAATCACACGCTGCTGGGGGGTGGCGGGGTGGACGGTGCCATTCATCGGGCGGCGGGGCCGGAGCTGGTCGAGTGCTGCCGCACGTTGGGTGGATGTGAGACCGGGGAGGCCAAGATCACGCCGGGTTTTAACCTCACGGCCAGTTGGGTGATCCATACCGTGGGGCCGGTCTGGCACGGCGGCGACCACGGGGAACCAGAACTGCTGGCCTCTTGCTATCGGGAATCGCTGGCCCGAGCCGACGAGGTTGAAGCCGAGACGGTTGCCTTTCCGGCTATCTCCACCGGGGTCTTCGGATATCCGATTGAGGCTGCGGCCGCCATCGCTATCGAGACCGTCCGTTCTACCCCCACCTCCGTGTCGGAAATCCGGTTCTTTGCCTTCAACCAAGAAACCGTTGATGCCTACCAGGGCATTCTTGATCGCAGCAACGGCACTGATCTCTGAGTCGGCTCCACCTACTTCTTGCGCTGGCTGTAATCGCCGAAGGGGCCGTCGCGCTGAGCTACCGCAGCAGGCACGCCCTCGGTCATGGCCTTCTCGATGAATGCGAGGGCTTCGGGGGTGTTGCGCATCGCCCCATCGAGGAGCGAACCGATGATCTGCGAGTTCCTCAGACCCATCGCCTCGTACGCCTGATTGACGACCATTTTCATGGCCGCCAACTGCGTTGACGGGATGCTCGAAAGCTGCTCGGCCAACTCCGCCACGGTCTCATCGAGTTGATCGGCCGGGACAGCCTGGTTGATGAGCTCTACCTCGGCTGCTTCGGCCCCCGAAAGCGGCTTGCCGGTCAGGGCGTACTCCTTTGCTTTGGCCAGACCAAGCCGATACACCCACATCGCGGTCAGATAGCAGCCCCACATCCGGGAATACGGGGTGCCGATCTGGGCATCCTCCGCCGCAATCACGAGGTCGGACGAAAGGGCCATGTCTGAGCCGCCTCCCACACACCATCCATGAACCTGGGCAATGGTCGGCTTCGGGCTCGACCAGAGGCCCATGAAGTTGGGCACCGGCGCATCCCAGCGATTGGTGACACCGATGGCATCGCGCCCTGGGTCCCAATCCCGGCCCTCGCTCCGCACGGCGGCCATATCGCCGTCGGCACCGAAGTCGAACCCGGCGCAAAACGCCCGCCCCGCGCCCCGCAACACGATCACCTTGATCTCCGGATCACGGTTTGCCTCCGCAATGAAGTGGTCGAGTTCCGTCCACATGGGCCGGACGATGGCATTCAGATACTCAGGACGATTCAGAGTTATGGTCGCAATAGATCCAGAAGTGCCGTACAAGACGTAGTTGTCGCTCATGGGGCCCCAATCTAACGGTGCCGCTGCGTGTGCCGATCAGACACAGGATGTCTTCGGCGGAACACGCGGACACCAGCTCTCAGCCAACGGCGTTCAGTTTCCCTGCGGCTCGAGGTCAGGGCAGGTGGCGATCCCACTCGTAAGGGACGACCGCGCGGAAAGGCGCGGCCAGCAAGGGTTTCGCTGAGCCGTCAGCCCATCGCTCCTTCAAGACCGGCTCTATTCGCTCAGCGACGTCGATTGGATCTTCGTCGGTGAAGCACAAACTGACTTGCTTCACCCCCTCAGTAGCTGATGTAAGAGAGCCGAACCAGGGGCGAGCCTCGATCTTCTCTGAATCAGTGGTCGCCCACCACACCCCGGCAACGCCATCAATCTCGACAAGACGATCGGGTGCGGCGACCCCAAGTTCGAGCAGCAGATACAGCCCATGTGCGGGACGCCATGGGAGGACATCGGCACCAGCCACCGCTCTTGGTGCTGCCGCCTTACCACGCAACAGGTACAGATCACCTTCCACCGCGGGCAGTCGGTGCTGCATCCGGCCTGCTTTGAAGAGCTCCTCTCCCAGTCCATAGAACGCGTCCATAGGGGCTTGGTCGGCAAACAGATATGCCATGACGTGATCGGTGGCCTCGTATCGAGGGTCGACCGCAGCTCGGGCCGAGCGGCACTCCGATGTGGACACGAACCGCAGCGAACCGCGGAGTCCGGGCAGCCGATGCTGTTCGGCCCGATGGTCGAGGGTATGCCACTCCAAATATTCCGCATCGCGTCCGTCGGGGTCGCGCGCCGACAGCGACACAAAGACGGCCGTCACATCGCCGTCTCCAAAGGCCAGGATGCCGGGCAACTGGTCCGACGGTGTCCCTCGAAGCTCAGCAGCCAAACAGCCCTCGGGATCCACACTCATCCCTCAAGGTCCCAAGAGATCTTCATCCATACACTCAGCGTCTCGCCCGGTTCCAAGACTTCGGGGTCGCGATTGAACGCATCGGGCGCGCGGCTTTGAGGCTCCACGCACACCAGGTCAGGGCGCTCGTCGTACATCACCCACGAATTCATACTGGATTCCAGCCAGATTGACCCAAAGCCCGGCCAGCGCACCATAGGAGGGTCGGCAACGTCGCCGAAGCAGTCGTCCCACGGACCCGGTGAAACTGGCCGTCGCGGACACGCCCCGCCCACGGCACCATGGGATAGCACCCCCACGTGAGCCAATCACTGCCTTGGCGCTATTCAGCCAGACGACTCGGCCGCGCCAATTCTCTCATTCGCCGAAGGACGTCCACCCCCAGTTGGTCCCACATATGAAGCAGATCGACTAGCACCCAGTTCTCCCGAATCGATCGCTGGCCGGTGGCCGGATCGGTCTCCAGCCGCCAAAAGTCGAGGCTGCGCATGGTGATCTCCCGACCTGAGGGAGCAATGCCCAGCCAACCGTCACCGGTAACGGTCATCGCCATGCCCGGCCACGCAGTGACCCCGACATAGTCGTTGTCGCCAAGAAAGTGGCTCACACTGCTGAAATCGACGCGGCGATCGGGCATCGCGGCAAGGAAGGGAATCTGGTGCCAGTTGCGGAAACCGTCCACTCCTCGTCCTGTCCCGATACCGGCGGGGCCGTACCAGCTGAATTTCGGGTGCCACCAGTGGTCAAGGCGCATCACCTGGTCGGGTTCTGTGGGGTGGCGGCCCATGTCGGTCAGCATGCCCGTCACCCAGTCGACGCTCGCCTGCGAGTCTGCCGCATCCCTCGGACCGCGGTGAACGCCGTCTTGGGTCGCCGGGCCGGGCGCCTGCCACACCCGCCCGAGGCTGGGTCCCATCGGCCACACGCCAGCCTGCATCATCAGCTCGGGTATGTCCCACAGTGCTTGCATCTCCACCACGCGCCCATCAACCAGATGGAAGAACTCGTGGTACCGCATTGCCGCTTGATGTCCGCTAGCAGGAATGTCCAGGAACGGCCTCAACCATGTGCCGGTGTAGTGGCCGCAACAGCCAACCCAGTTGTCGCTTTGGTCGTCGTCGCCAGCCATCACGATGTAGTCACGGCGCTCTATATCGGGCATGGCCGATGCCAATGCGTTGAGCGCCTGATCCCACAATCCTTCGGGGCCGTCGAGGTCTTCAAACGGAAACGCCAAATGGACTCGAGCGTCGGCCACGAAGGTCTTTGACAAAGCGGGCTGTACTCCCCCGTCGACCCAGTGGTACATGGCCTCTCTAAGCGGGGCGAGGGCTGCTCTGTTCTCGTCATGAATACTCATCCGGTGCTCCTTGTCTCCAGACATCAGCTCACCAGAGACGCTCAGACGCCAAGGCCGCTCCCTGGGCCAGCGATTCGAGCTTGGCGTAGGCGATTTCAGGATCGATTCCCTCATAACCGGCGAACGAGGAGAACCCACAGTCTGTGCTGGCCATCACTCGATCGCGGCCCACAATTCCCGCAAACCGCTCAATGCGCTGGGCAATGAGCTCAGGGTGCTCGACAAAGTGGGTCGTGGTGTCGATGACACCGGGCACCAGCACCTTGTCGTCGGGGATGTCGGCCTCGGCGAAGGTAGTCCACTCATGGCCATGTCGCGGATTGGCCGACTCGAATAGCAGCGCCTGGGGTTTGGCCTTGAGCGCTATCGGCAACACTTGGGACATGGGGGCATCGTGAGTGTGGGGCCCCTCATAGTTGCCCCAGCAGACATGGAGCCGCAGCTGGCTGGCGTCGATGTTTCGCACCGCATGGTTCAAGGCCTCGACGTGGATGCTGGCCAGCCGCTCGTACTCCTCGTCGGGTCGGCCCTTGAACATCATGTGCCGGCCTAGACCGAGATCGGGGGAATCCAGTTGCAGCAGGAAGCCGGCGTCGACAATGGCCTCGTATTCGGGCCTCATCGCCTCCGCCAGTGCATAGAGGTAAGCCTCGTGGTCGCCGTAGTACGCATCGGGCTGAAAGAGGGCAATAACGCCCGGAGATGCCGCGTTGATGAAAGCACCTACCGCATCATGCTGGTCCAAGGCGGCTCTGAAGTTGGCAATGTCCGTTTTGCACGGTTCCATGTCCATGACCTCAACGGGGCCGACGCACTGAGGACGCAGGTAAGTCGGCGTACCCCCGGTAGCGGCCTGGCGCTCTAGGAAGGTCGGGAATTCCTCAAGGTCGGCGGGTGCCCGTCGGGGGCTGTCCCCCTCAAAGCCGGAGACGCGGTACTTGATGTACGTGGCGTAGCTGAGCTTGCTCATTTCGCCGTCGCTCACAACATCCACCCCGGCAGCAACCTGCCGGGCAACGACCACCTTTACCGCCTCGGCCACCACCCGGTCGTGTTCCACACGATCGATGGACTCCTCCCTCTCAATCGCAAACACGCCCGAGGTGACTGCCTGCGATCGGGGCAGGCTGCCCACATGGGTGGTGAGAATGCGATCGGCGCTGGCGCTCATGGCTTGTTTGCCTTCAGGATCGAATGGCCAGATGCGTCTTGCGGTCGAAGAAGTGGAGACGCTCGGTGGATACGTTCACCCGCACGCGGTCGCCCACCCGAGCCCGGGTAGCCGCGCTGAACCGGGCCGTACACCGGCTGGATTCCTCATCGCCGAGCTCATCGAGGGCATCGGGGTCTCCGCTGTCCACGCTCGGCGCGGCGATGGCAAAGTGAACCAGGGTCTCAGCGCCCAGGGCTTCCCGAACCGCGATCTCCGTATCAAGTCTTTGGTCGTCGGGATGGTCGGGGACGACCGCGGCGTCCTCAAGGTCTTCGGGGCGGAAGCCAACAACTAGGGGCTGATCCAAGTAGTCCCGTAGAGCAGGCCGCGCCGTTACAACGCGGTCGGGCACTGCGAGGGCCTGGTCACCGAGACGCAGGAGGTAGCCGCCGTCGGCTTCGTTCAGCGTCGTTTCGTAGAGGTTCATCGAGGGAGAGCCGATGAAGGCGGCCACGAACACGTTGTCGGGGTTCTCGTAGAGCGCCTCGGGAGCAGCGGCCTGCTGAAGGATTCCGTCCTTTATGACCGCCACCCGGTCACCCATGGTCATGGCTTCGACTTGGTCGTGGGTGACGTAGAAAGTAGTGACCCCCAGCTCTCGCTGTATGCCGGCGATGTCGGCCCGCATCTGGACCCGCAGCTTGGCGTCGAGGTTCGACAGCGGCTCGTCCATGAGGAACAGCGCGGGACGCCGCACAATGGCTCGACCCATGGCCACCCGCTGGCGCTGCCCGCCCGACAACTGTGCCGGCTTCTTTTCGAGCTGCTCGGTGAGCTCGAGGATTTCAGCAGCCTGGTAGACCTGCTCGTGGCGATCCCTCTTGCCGATCTTGCGGAGCTTGAGGGGAAAGCCGATGTTCTCCGCCACCGTCATCTGCGGATAGAGGGCATAGCTCTGGAACACCATGGCGATATCCCGGTCTTTGGGCTGCACGTCATTGAGCCGGCGCTCTCCTACGTATAAGTCGCCCGAACTGATGTCTTCCAAGCCCGCTATCATCCGCAGTGCCGTCGACTTGCCACATCCCGACGGACCCACCAGAACGAGGAACTCGCCGTCTTCCAGGGTCAAGCTCAGCTCGGTTATGGCCTGAAACCCATTGGGGTAGACCTTGGTGAGCTTGTCCAATGTAACCGTTGACATCTTCACTCCCCTCCACTCTGGTCCGGCGTTTCTGGCCGGACCCACGCGAGTGCTTCTGCGTCTTCGTTGTGAATTTCCTCGATGCCCAGGAGCTGGCGCATGCGAGCGAGGACATCAAGCCCCTGCATATTGAGCCAGTTGGCCAAGTCGATGAACACCCAGTTCTCGGCCAGCTTGTCGCCGTCGCGGCGGTAAACGTCTACCACCCGCATGTCAGCTGGAACACCCGAGCCCGGCAAGCCCATGAATCCGCCATCAGCGGTGACGGTGAGGTTGGGCCAGCCGAAGAAGCACGCGTAATTGCCCTCGGCGAACCGGGCCACATGCCCATTGAAGATCTTGGCCGAGAGGTTGACTCGGAACGGGTGCTGATGCTGCTGCTGATAGCGGTCGATGGTGTAGGCCGCGCCGATACCCTCCGAACCCGACCAGATCATGTCCTCGTGCCAGGATTCGGCCAACACCGACCGGGGCATGATGTTCTCTCCCTGGGTATTCCCCACGTCATTGGCCCATATGAGGTCGTCGATCATCCTGTCAACCAGCGCCATGGTGGTCACGCCCTCGGCGGAGTCCTGGGCGTCATAAAGCAACCCGTCATGAGTGCGAGGGCCGGGATAGATGTGCGATGAGCCGGTCTGGGGCGGAAGCGGATAGTGGCCTGCCTGTCGCATCACGCTGATGACGTCGGTGAAGAACGCTGTCTCTTGGATCAGACCGTCTTCAATCCGGTGGAACTCGGCATAGCGGATGAAGCACATCTTTCGAGTGGGCGGAATATCCAGCCACGGCTGGTCGAACAGCCCCAAAAGGTGCCCCATCTGGCACACCCAGATATCCCCCAGCTGATCTCGGGTGTTGGCCCCGGCAAGAAACACATCGGGGCGGCGCTGTATGGGGGCCAACGACCGGCGCAATGGCACATGGAACTGCTCGGCAACTTCGTCGGCACCGGCCATCTCGTGAAACGGATGCATCCCCCGCCAGCTATAGCCCTCTGCGGTGTGTTTGCTGAGCACCTCGGCAATCTCGCCCTCGCGGGCCGAGTCGAGCGCGTCGTAGTAGTCGAGCACCACCCGCTTGGCTTGCTGGAAGACCTCTGGCATCAACCCTTCACGGCGCCTGCGCCGAGTCCTTTCACGAGATGCTTCTGGAACAAGATGATGACCACCACAATGGGCAGTGTGATCGACACCGACGCCGCGGCCGCCTCGGTGATCGTTCTGGAACTCTCTCCCCCGGTGAGCGACACGATTGCCACTGGCAAGGTCCACTCCGTCGGGGCCAGCACCCGCACAAACAGGTATTCGTTGTAGGCCAAAAGCATGGTGAACAGGCCGGTGGCGATGATGGCGGGCCACATCATGGGGATGATCACTCTTCGGAACGCCTGGAGCCGGGTGGCCCCGTCCATCATGGCCGCCTCCTCGATCTCCTTCGGCACCTCCATGAAGAAGCTGCGGAACATCCAGATGGTGAAGGGCTGGTTGACCGCCACCAACGCCAAGACGATGGCAAGGCGGGTATCGAGGATTTGGAGGGTGTCGATACCGGGAAAGTCAATGAGGGGGAAATCCCATGAACCCACGCCGCTGCTGTTCAGCCAGTCGTCGATTTCCTTGGCCCCGAAGAAATACGGAAGGACGAACGCGGTACGGGGCAACGCCCGGAAGCCCAGGGCCACGATCAGGATGACCGCTCCAGAAATGCCGGTGTACCGAGCAAGCCCGTAGCCGGCCAACAACCCAATGGACAACGAGATCAGCATGGTGAGAACGGTGACCACGATGCTGTTGATCAAGAAGTCGTACTCGTCGTTGACCTCCCAGACCTTCGGGAACCGCCACAAGGCAACGAATATCACTCCAACCGCTGCGGTGAACCACGGCCAACTGTGTCGAACCCGGCGGCCGATCTGACCCAAGATGAGGCAAATCACTGCCACCACCAGGATGTAGACCAAAACGCTCCACATGTTGATGTCGTCTTCGTCCAGCCAAAAGGCCCTATAGGCGTTGGCAGTGGTCTCATAGCCCCACAGCACGGGCTCTTTGGCGGCCACATCGCGGGTGAACTTTATGGAGGTCTGGAACGTCCAAATGAACGGCAGGATGCTCCAGACCACCAGCACCAGCATGGTGGCGTGGAGCCCGATACGGGAGAGGGTGCTGGAACGGCGCACGGGCGATCAGGTCCTCTCCGCTATCTGGTCCTTGTAGCTGCGCCACAAGAACGGGATGAGTACCACAAAGATGCCGATCACGTTGAGAACCGCGATGGCGTTGCCCTTGCCCAGCCTCCCGATATCGAAGGCGGTGGCCACCCGCACGTTGTAGACCGACAAGGTGTGGGCGTCGGTGAACCTGGTCCCGGTCCACACGAACACCTGGTCGTACACCCGGTAGGCGTCCATGATCGAGATCAATCCCACGAACAAGATGAGCACCTTGAGGTGGGGCAAGATCACATGCCACAAGTTCCGCAGGAAATTGGCCCCGTCGATGGCCGCTGCCTCCACCCGCTCCTGGGGAAGTGTTTGGAGACCGGCAAAGAACGTGATCATGGCGAACGGCATGATGTACCAGATCGATTGGATGATGATGAGCCACTTCACGTTCCCGGCGTTGACCGCAAAGGGATCGTCGGTGATCACCTCCCAGAGCCACGAAAGCAGCCCGCCCCGCTCGAACAGGTCCTTGTAGACCAGAGAGCCCACCACCGGGGTCACGATGAACGGGAGGAGCAGAGCCGCCATGTACAGGCTGCGCCCCCGCCCAACTCGGTCGAGCAGCAGGGCGACGCCCAAACCCATCACCATCGTGACCGGCACAACGATGGCTACGAACACCATCGTGAACCGGAACGCGGCCCAGAACTCGGGATCGGTCAGGACATCGGAATAGTTGTCGAATCCGACCCACTCAGGGTTGTTCAGGTCGCGCAGCAGCAGCTTCTGGAAGCCCAACCACACCGTGGTGACCAGTGGAAAAACCATCAAGGCCAGCATCACGACCACGCTGGGTATCGTGAATCCCCAGAAGGTGCGTCTGTTCATCTTCCCCCTGCTCTTGGCCGGCTTGGCGGCAAATCCCCAATCCCCAGGCGGGGCGGGGCCCTAAGGCCACCGCCCCGCCGGAGGGGGATTCTACGCTGTCGGTTCCGACAGCCTCGCTTGGATCAGAGCACGCCCTGTTCTTCGGCTTCGGCCAGATACGCCTCTTCAGCGGCGGCCAGTGCCTCTTCAACCGGGGTGCCGTCGAGAATGCTGACCAGCGCTTCGCCCAGCTTGGCCCGGGCGATGCCGGCCGCGGGGTGGGTGAGGTCGACGCCTCGACCATTCACCAGGCTGGCTTCAGCAGCCGCCGCGTTGCGGGGTCCGTTTGGATTGCTTACGCCGGTCCGGGTCACAAGCCCGAATTCAGCAGCAGCCTCCTGGCTCTCCTGGTCGGTGGCAGCAAGGATGGCCAAGAAGATCTTCTCGACGTTCTCCTCGGGTGTGCCGGCTGGGATCATCCATCCGTCGATGTAAGCAGGTGCGGCCACTGTCCCGGTACCAGGTGTGAGCGCTGCCGCGAATTGGATTTCGCCCACCACTGTCGAAGCCTCGGGATCGTCCATGGCTCCGGCCCGAGAAGCCCAAGTGTGCCCAAGAATGGCTTCGCCGGTCTGGAAGGCAGCCTGCACGTCATCGGTGCTGTAGGAGTTGGAAGCGTTGGGGGCGCAGTCTTCCCACATCCTCTTCAAGATCGAAGCGGCCTCCACACCCTCGGGGGTGTTGAAGTTGGGCGCACCGGTAACTGGGTCGATCGGCTGCTGACCGAGCGATCCAAGAACGCTGTCGAACTCAATCTGCCAGGCCCAGCCAGCCGACAGCATGTACAAGAAGCCGATGTCATAGCCGGCGTCTTGGATGTCGGCACAAGCCTGGAATGCCTCGTCGAACGTGGTCGGAACGTCGATGCCGAGTTCAGCAAGGGCCGGTTCGTTATAAAAGACGTGCATGGTGTTGGACACCATGGGCACCGAGTAGATGTTGCCATCCAGCGTGGCCATCTCCCAGAAGGCGCTGTCGATCTGATCGAGGTTGAACTCGTCGCGGTACTTGTCGATCAAGTCGTTCAAAGGCATCACAAAGCCTTGGTTGGCCAGTTCGCTAATGAAGGCGTTCGACCCCTGGTATAGCTCGAAACTGGGCGAACCGGAGGCCGCGTCCTGCGTCATAGCACTGCGGGCTTCTTGCGAATCGAGGAACTGATAGTTGAACGAGTAGTTGCCCTCCTCGCAGTCGTCCAGCTCTTCGGCGTACTGAGTAGTGATCGGGAACTCCCAGCCCATGATGTCGATCTCGAAATTGCTCTCGGGATTCGGGATGGCGCATTCGTCGGAGATCAGCATGACTTCCGGCGCGTCGTCCATAGGCTCCTCAGCGTCGTCCATGGGCCCGTCGTCCATGGGCCCGTCGTCCATAGGCTCCTCAGCGTCGTCCATGGGCCCGTCGTCCATAGGCTCCTCAGCGTCGTCCATGGGTCCGTCGTCCATAGGCTCCTCAGATGGGGCCTCAGTTGCAGCCGGAGTCGCTGGCTCGTCCGCGTCGTCATCGTCGTTGCCACAGGCCGCGACAATCAAGGCGAAGGCAAGGAAGACGGCGAAGGCTCGCCACCACCTGTGTTGTTGTGTGCTCATGGGGATTACCCCTCCTTGGTTGTTGGTTTTCTACGTAGGTAGATCGTGAGTCGGCTCATTGCGGCGGCCTTCCGAGAAGCGCCAGCGGAGCCAAGTAGCCAGCGGCGTCGTGACCCCAGCCGAGCGCCTCGGCAGCGGCCACGACCTCTGGATCCCATTGGATGTCAGCTCGCTGGTCGCTGCCGCAGACCAACAGCGCGAATGCATCAGCCGTGCCGATGTTCTTGAGGTTCCTCCAGGCAGAAGCCGGAATCGACACCACCGAGCCTTCGGTCGGGTTGGCGCTGATTGCGTCATTGCCTCGGTTGACGGAAATCTCCCATTGGCCTTCGCCAACCAGCACCACCTGACTGTGATCGAGGCTGTGGACACCGGTACTGGACCCAGGCGCCACCCGAAGCCATTCCACCGAGAAGCCGTGAGGTGTGCTGATCGGCGTTCGATGGCGGCGATCCTCAGTCAGGCCGTAGCCGATAACCGGTGCCAAAGCGGTGGTGTGGTCGCCCAGCACGCTAGACAGCAATGCCTTGTCTGACCACTGGAGGTCCTCCATCCTCACCGTTCGGGCGGCGAGCTCCGCATCGCTGTAGGTGTCCACCCCGGCAAGCAACTCAGCATTCAACGGAAGCACCACGTCTTCAGCGGGCTTTCCATTGGCAGCATCCAGCAACGAATAGTCAGGGCGCAGGTATAGGCCGGTTTGGGCCGCATCGCGAAGAACGTCGGGGGCCCAGATGATGCCTCCGGTGTCGTCGCCGCCTAACACCGTGAATAGCCAGCCGTCGTCGCTCCCGATGTTCTCAAAGCCCCGGAACACCCAATTGGGGGCGGAGAAAATTGTGTTGGGTCCGATCTCCAAGTGCTGCTCGGCGTGTTCGCCGATGTTCACCTTCCAATGGCCCCGGGTACAGATGAGCACCTCGGCGGTGAAATGGAGATGCTGGTTATTGACCACTCCGTGGCCCATGCTCGCCGCGCCTATTTGGTATCCATGGAGTTCGGTGAGATTGACCGTTTGGGCATCGTTCTGGGAAACGCCCGGCCCGATAAACGAGTAGCTGGCCTTGCCCGCTGATTGGGGCAGTCGCACGTCGACAAAGGCCTCTGTGTCGGCCACGAAGTCAGATGGCTGAATCACCCGACGGGCGAAGTCTTCGGCTCGGATGACAATGGGAGCACTCATGTGACCCCCAGGGGTCGGCCCCCGTCAACGCTGATGATTGCACCGGTGGTAAAGGGCAGATCGCGTACAACAGCACTAACTGCTGAAGCCACATCATCGGCGGTGGCCAGGCGGCCCAGCGGTGTGCCACTGCACTGGGCATCGAGGTACTCAGAAGGCACTTGATCGGCATATTCGCCAAGAACCCACCCTGGCGACACCGACACCACTCGAACCGAAGGGGCTAGCGCCCGGGCCAACGACCTGGTCATGCTGTCGAGGGCGGCTTTCGATGCGCAGTAGGCAACGTTGGATCCCTGGCCAGTGATGCCAGACACTGAGGAGATGTTGACGACGACGGCACTGTCGGCCTTGTCCAAGAGCATCCTCAGGGCGCGGATGGCGGCGAACGGACCCCGCCAGTTGGTGGTGAAGATCTCGTCGATAGTGGCGTCGTCAAGGGAGTCGAGATCGTCATGGGGAACAGACCTGGTCACCCCGGCGCAGTTGACCAGAACGTCCAGCGATCCCGGCGACTTCTCCAGCAATTGGGACAATTCGGCAAGGGATTGCGGCTCGTCTACTGCGATCCGCACAGCTCGGTGGCTTTGGCCGGGAAGACCAGCCACCAGCGAATCGGCTTTTTCGGCGGCACGATGGTAGCCAGCGATCACGGCAAACCCATCGGCTGCGAGCCGCCGCGTGATCGCGGAGCCGATCCCCCCGCTGGCTCCAGTAACCACCGCCGTTCGCATGACGCGGTCCGCGGCCTGGTTCATGGCTTCGCTCATGATTCGGCCCTGCCGTACCGTCTGACCCTGATATCAGCCTGAGCCTGGTGCCCGGCGAAGTTTTCAATCGCGCACAGCCGGCTGCAGTATTCCCCGATGAGGACGCTCGATTCCGGGTTCGTGACTCGCTGGTAGGTGACGGTCTTTATGAATTTTCCGACCCACAGCCCACCGGTGTAGCGAGCCGCGCCCTGGGTGGGCAGCGTGTGGTTGGTGCCGATCACCTTGTCGCCATAGGACACATTGGTCATCGGGCCCAGAAACAGGGCGCCATAGTTCGTCATGTTCTCTAAGAAGAAGTCGTCGTCGGAGGTCATGACCTGAACGTGCTCGAACGCCAGATCATTCGCCATGGCCAGCATCTCGGCCTTGTCCTCGCAGACGATGACCCGCCCGTAGTCGGCCCACGCCCGTGAGGCGATGTCAGCCGTTGGCAGGGTTTCGAGCTGGCGATCAACTTCAGCAAGGGTCTCAAGCCCTAGTTCGCGAGATGTGGTGAGCAACACGGCGGGTGAGGTTGGGCCGTGCTCAGCCTGACCCAGAAGATCGATGGCGCAGATCTCGCCGTCCACGGTGTCATCGGCCAACAGCAGCGTTTCGGTAGGACCAGCCGGAAGATCGATCCCGACTCTGCCGTAGAGTTGTCGCTTGGCTTCGGCTACGAAGGCGTTTCCGGGACCGACCAGAACGTCAACGGAATCCACGAACTCCGTGCCCAACGCTAAAGACGCTACTGCCTGGATTCCCCCCAGAAGGTAGATCTCATCAGCACCGGCCAAGTGCATCGCCGCTACCGTCTCCGCGGGCACTCCCCCGTTGATTGGCGGTGTGCAGGCTGCAACCCTCGGCACTCCGGCAACTTTGGCCGTCAGGATACTCATGTGAGCAGATGCCACCATCGGATAGCGTCCGCCCGGCACGTAGGCGCCGACAGAGCCCACCGGGATGCTCTTGTGGCCCAAAACCACGCCAGGCATGGTCTCGACTTCGGTGTCGCCGATTGAGTCGAGCTGGGCCTGGGCAAAGTTCCGGATCTGGGTCTGGGCAAAGCGGATGTCGTCGAGGGTGCCCGGGTCGACGCCGGCAACGACCTCCTCAATCCGCTCGGAGGTCAATTGGAATTGCTCTGGATCCCAGTTGTCGAACTCACGGGACATCTCCCTCACCGCGGCTTCGCCGCGGACTTCAATGTCAGCGATCAGAAGGCGGACTCGCTCAGCCAGTTCTGGATCGGTGCCGTGTGCGGTCTTTGCCGTCGCGTCCTTGAGAGCCTCAGGCATCTGTCTTCCTCGTAGTCTCTCCGTAGCGAATGGTCCCCGGCACCATTACTGAAGCCGGCCGATCGGCGGCAGTGCTAGAACCGAGCAGCACATCGATTGCCTGGGCTACGAGCACATCTGTGGCCTGGACCAGGGTGGTGAGGTCGTAGCCGGCCCAACTTGCTTGCGGGAGGCCGTCAAATCCGGTGAGAAGCAGGTCACGAGGAGCGAATACTCCCGCATTCTCCAGGCCGTCGAGCACCCCGAACGCAACCTCGTCGCTGCCGACCATCACCGCTTCGGGCAAATTGTCTCGTTGGGCCAGTTGGCCAGCGGCCTTATAGCCGGCGTCATAGGTATAGGCACCGGCCTCAATGTAGGGACACGCGATGCCGTGCTCAGCTAGCTCCTGCACAGCCCCTCGGTACCTGATCTGGTCCGTCGATACCGATGAAACTCCACCGATGTACGTCGCGGTCCCGACTCCTGTGTCAACCAAATGGCGAGCCAACTCGGCCATGCCCACTTCATTGTCGACCGAGACCGACGGAACCAAACCCTCAGCAGCCGGCTGGTTGAAGGCCACTGCCGGTAGCGCCGACGACTGCATTCTGCCCAGATGGGACTGACCTATGGTGGCCGATGCCAGGATGACTCCGTCGAGGCGGTACTGGGCTACCGACGAGAGGGCGCCATCGACATCATCTGGTTTCGTAAAGCTGAATAGCAGGAGCTGGTACGACCGTTGAGCCAACTGGCGGGAGAACTCGGCCAGCACGCTTTGCCAGTATTCACCATAAGCCGGAACCACCGCCCCCACAATGTTGGTTCGCTGCGACTTGAGGCTGCGAGCAATGGCGTTCGGCACGTAGCCCAACCGCTCTGCCGCGGCGCGGACCTTCTCCCTGGTCGCGGGCGAGACCTTATCTGGCGAGGAAAAGACACGGGCAACAGTGGCTTGCGACACGCCACTCTCCGCAGCCACATCAACCGACGTCACCCGTCGGTTGGCCTGCTGCCGGTTCCGCACCTCAGCAGAGGATGCCCCCTCTGGCTTGGCCCCCACGGACCGAGACCATATGAATACGTTGTCATTATGTCAAACCGCCAGATCTTGCCGGGGCGACTCATCCGGTATGCAAGAGAATCTGCTTCCAAATGGCGGTCTCGTCGTAAAGCACGTACTCCCGCCGCAGTCCCCAGGGCCCGAACTCGGCGTGACTCAGCCCCATTACATGGATCGGTGCTCCGGATGGCGCTCCGAAAGCCCCCCACCCATCATGAGTCCCATCCAGCGACCAGCGCAACGCAGCTCGGGGGGCCATCCCGGTATCACTTCGCCCTATCTGGTGGTGAATGCGGAATGAGGCATCGGGGAGAGCACTGCGGAGCCCGAGCCAAAACGCATCGGCATCGCCCCAGCCGTGACCGACCTCCCCACCGGGCAGCTCAAGGTGGACCGCGCGGTCAAATGCTTCGGGAACCACGGCTAAACGGCCCTGCATGATCTGCTCAAGCGCTTCGGCGTATACGACACCAACCTCATGGTCGTTCCCCGATCCCCGGTAGATAGCTTCAACGTCGTCAGCGGGAGCAAGGGGGGGGTTTGCCCCTTCAAATCCTCCCTCATTGGCGATTTGATCGGAGGCGAACCGCTTAGGGTCAATGCCAAGTTGCCGGACGATCGCCCCTTGATCGCGGATGAGCCACTCGTCGTAGACCTGGTTCTCCCGACAGGCGCAATCGGCAATGATCCGGTACCGCAAGCGGGTTCCGCTGGCCGGCCCGTAGGCGCCGTCGCCGAGGTGGGTTGCCGTGGAGAAGATGCGGTGTGAAGACAAGAAACCGCCGTCCTCGTCCTTGCTCCAAATGACGTCCTCGCCGAGAAGCTGCCGGTCGGGGAACTCAGCAAGGGTGGCCAATGTGGCGCTGATGACTTCCTCGTTTCCGACCACCACACCATCCGGTGAGCGGACGATCACCTTGGGCGCGTAATAGCGATGGAGGGCGTCCACGCCGCGGTCCTCCCAAATCTCCTTGGTGATGCCAAGGATGTAGTCGGGTGGATCGCTGAATTTGGGGTCGAATCCCTTCACGGTTGCTCCGGCTTTGCTGGTCAAACTGATCGGAGGATATGAATACGTCGTCAAGCTGTCAACGTCGGAGGGCTCAATGGCCATGATTGAGGCTGTCGGTCACGCTCCCGCGGCCTTAGGAGAGTGCCCGGTGTGGAGTGAACGCGTTCAGGCGTTGTACTGGGCCGACATCGATGGCCGTGCCATCCATCGATTGGACCCATCCTCTGGTGCCACCATGTCGAAGGCACTTCCCGGACGTCCTGGATCATTCGTTCTCACCACCGATCCCAACCGGTTGCTGGTGGCCAGCGAGCACGAATTGGTTGTCCTCAATTGGGCAACCGGCGAAACCGTTGGTTGGCGTCGGCTCGAAAAGGCAGGTACCGGCAATCGGCTCAACGACGGCCGTTGTGACCCTGGCGGCCGGTACGTAGTCGGCTCGATGTACGCCGACACCAGTGCTGGGGAGTGGACAGGAACCCTTTACCGCGTTGATCCCAACGGTGATGCCACAACCCTGCGTTCAGATATCGGGGTCACCAACGGATTGGCATTCGACCCTGAGCGCCGGCGCATGTACTTCGCCGATACCCCCACCGACCGTGTTCTGGTATTCGACTACGACTCTGACACCGGGGAGGCAACCACCGAGCGGGTTTTCCTCGACTATTCGAATCTGCCTGGCAAGCCGGATGGAGCCTGTGTCGATGCCGACGGCTGCTACTGGTCAGCATCGGTCTATGGCTGGGCCGTGATCCGCGTAATCCCAGAAGGCGTGGTTGACCGTCGCATTGAGCTACCAGTGCAGAAGCCATCGATGCCTGCTTTCGGAGGCTCAGATCTCTCTACCCTATTCGTCACCACAATTGGGGCAGGCGGCACTGTGCCCTCCGAGCCGGGGCGCGACGGATTCCAGCCCGGCGAGCTATTGGCCCTTGACGTCGGTGTCCAGGGCCGTCCTGAACCCATCTTCCCCTGGATTGACCCCTAGCGGTGAGCGGCCACTCGCACTCTCGCTGACGTCGAAAGGAAGATCACGGTGGCAGGAAGCGCCACGATCGCCACCGCTCCGCCGATGTCTAGCCCCGTACCGGCGATACTTCCGATGACGAAGGGGATGACCAGGATGGCAGTGCGCAGTCCACCGGTAAGCGCGCCGAGCCCTGCCCCTGGCCGACCGGGACGTTTTGCCGCCGCGTCGTACACGGAGGGGAGCAATGCGGCAATCCCGAGCCCGGCCGCGACATAGCCGGCCACAACGACATATCGATTCGGCACCAGCGACGCCACTGCCAGCCCGGTGCCAGCCATGGAGGCCGACAGCGTTACCAGCCTGCTGTTGCCCAAGCGGACGCTGGCCCAGTCGCCGGCAAATCGCGCCGCGGTCATGCCCCCCATCACCGCCACATAGCCGAGGGCCGCGAATCCCGCTGAAGTGCCCAAATCGTCGGTGAGGCGAAAAGCGGCCCAGTCAAAGGAAGTCGACTCCATCGCCGCAGCTGAGAAGCCAACCACCACGAAGATGGCCAGGGTCCTGAGGCTTCGCTGGGCAATGACAGCCCTTTTGCCCTCTTCGGGTGTTGGCTCAGGCGTTTCGTCAACTCGAAGAAGACCCGGCCCGACAAACCCGAGCAGGGCCAGCAGCACCATGGCCGCGACCAGTAAATGCGCGGTGAGCGAAACCTCAGCCGCGGCAACTCGCGAAGAGACTGCTCCTCCAACGAGAGCGCCCAAGCTCCACAGGCCGTGGAGCCGGTTCATCACCGGTGCGTGCCGTCGGGCGCTCAGCCACGAACCCTGCATGTTCATGGCAACGTCGACCATGACGTCGAATACCATCATCGCCGCCAATCCCACCAATAGCACAGCAGGCGTGGTAGCCAGCCCTACCACCGCCAACGACATCGCCAGCAAACCCCCGGCACCAATCATCACCCCGCGGGTGCCGAACCGCGATATTGCGTGACCGACGACCGCGCTTCCCGCCAAACCGAATACGCCGGCTATGGACAGCAAGGCGCCCACGCCAGCTACCGAGATCTCCACCCGGTCTCGTATTTCAGGCATCCGGGGAACGAACGACGCAAACAGTGCACCGTTGGCAAAGAACTGGACGGCGACTGCCCGAAGGGCTCTGCCATCAGCCCGATCGAATTCCAGGCGGCTCATTCAAACACGAGAAGCGCAACTGCTTCGACTGGATCAATCAGGCCACTCGATGTTGTAGTCGTCGAACCAGAACCGGGCCTCGCGTATGGCGTTCGGGTCGGTCCGCAGATCGAGGTTCTGGTTGAGCTGTTCGGGAGTCGGGCCAATTTGGCCGGCAATATTGGACAGCCCGTCGATGTCTAGGTCGTAACACCGCACCGCGTTTAGCCCGAGCAACAAGCGGGTTTCCTCGACCGGTATCTCCTGGAAATCGGTTTCGAGGCGCTCAATGGTGTTGGGCCAACTTCCCTCGGGGTGGGGGTAGTCGGTGCCCCACATCAGCGCGTCGACCCCATTCATGTAGCGCCGCCGCAGCTCCACCTTGCTCATGGTGGAGGCACCGATGAACACGTTGCTGCCGATGTACTCCGACGGCAGCCTCTGGATGAGCCCCTTGGTGCGCGAGCTCATCTTCTTCACCTTCCAGTTGCGCCCGCCGAACATGGCATCGGCCTTGAACAGCAGATCGCCCAGCCACCACGAGCCGCACTCCACCGGCGCGTAGCGCAGGTTGGGATGGCGGTCGAAGGTTCCGGAGAACAGGAGCTGCCAGAGAGGTCGGTGGGTCCAGAACGCCACCTCGAGCATGTATTGGGCCATGTTCTCGTTGTATGACGGCGTGTCGGCTTCTCCGGAGTGAGTGTGTACCACCAGTCCGGCTTCGGCACAAGCGGCCCACACCGGGTCGTAGCTCTCGTGGCCGTACGACGGGTGCTCGTGCCACATGGTGGGGATCATGATGCCCCTGATGCCCGGCTTGCCAGCCAGCGCCTCGATCTCCTTCACCGCTTCGTCGATACTGTGGGTGATCGGCACCAGGGCGACTCCGGCTCGGCGGGGCGGATTGGTGGCGCAGAACTCCTCAAGCCAGCGGTTGTGGGCCCGAGCCCCAGCCCAAGCGCGCCGCGAGTCGGTGATCTGTCCGGCCGACAGGCCGGCTCCGAACGGCGGGGCCTCCATTCCGGTTACCGCGTCGCCGTCGGCGAAGATGATCTCCCCGGCGACGCCGTCGGCATCAAGGGTTTTGTCGCGGATCTCCGGGTCGTAGGCCCCCTTCAGTCCGATCTCGTTCTCGCGCTCCCACTGCTCGACATATTCGCCGTTGAGCTCCTCGACCATGGCCCGATGCTGGTGGCGGGTGACCAGCCACTCGTCGAACTCGGGGTGGAGCGCCGACTCGAGGTATTCCCGATAATCCTCGACGAACAGCCCGGCATGGGTGTCGGATGAGACGATGATGTAAGGGGCGTTGCTCTGGTCTACGCCTGCGACGGGGCTGGGCATGGGTCGCCTCCCTCTTGAATTGCGGCTTGCTTACGCCAACGTGAGCGCCATTCCACACTGTACTGTCACACCGGCAATCACGAGTAGCCCGCCACCGTTGCGATCAAGGAGGCCGTTATGACCCAAATACTCGCCCAATACTGCATAAACGTCGAAGACATGGACCGAGCTCTCGAGTTCTGGGTGGACGTGTGCGAGCTCGAGCTCCAGCACCGCCTGGAGATTCCCGGTGCCCTCGAGGCGATCATCCAGTCGCCTCACGGCGGTTCCCGACTCCAGTTGGCTCAGCACCTCGACAACGAGGGTCCCATCGACATGGGCACCGCAATGTGGAAGATCTACATCAACACGAGTGACTGCGAGCGGCTCTACCAGCGAGCCATCGACGCGGGCTGCGAGTCGGTAATGGAACCCGCCCATCTCGACCGCTGGCCGGTGATCATGGCCTATGTGAAGGACTTCGACGGCTATCTCATCGAATTCGTCGAGCACAAAGAGGGCACCCGCCCCGGCATCCCTGACCCCAAGAAGGTCTGAGCGACACCAAGGGCCCCCATGACTGAGACCTACCGGGATCCGAACGCAGCCATCGACGACCGAGTTGCCGACCTCCTGGGGCGCATGACTCTGGAGGAGAAGGTGGCCCAGCTCGGGACGGTTTGGCTTACTGCTCTGGTGCAAGACGAGGCCTTCGACGCTGACCATGCGGCCGAGGCCCTGGCCGATGGCATCGGCCAAGTCACCCGAATCGGTGCGAGCACCGGATTGCTGGCTGACGAATCAGCCAAGCTCGGCAACGACATCCAGCAAGTACTGGTGAAACGCACTCGACTGGGAATCCCCGCGGTGATCCATGAGGAGGGGGTCGGCGGATTCCTTCACCGTGGGGCCACCACCTTTCCCCAGGGGCTGGGCTTGGCCGCCACCTGGGATGTGGACCTGATGGCCGAGGTCGCAGAGGTGATCCGCACCCAAATGACCGCCGTCGGAGCCCGCCACAACCTCTCCCCCGTCTTGGATGTCGCCCGGGACCCCCGATGGGGCCGGGTGGAGGAGACCTACGGAGAGTCCCCCGAGCTGTGCGCCCGGATGGGCGTTGCCTATGTGAAAGGGCTCCAGACCGACGATTTGGCCAACGGTGTGGTGTGTACCGGCAAGCACTTCTTGGGCTACGGGTACTCCCTGGGCGGCCGCAACCAGGCGCCGGTTCACCTCGGCGGCCGGGAGCTTCGCGAGGTTTACGCCGAGCCGTTCGCAGCCGCCATCCGCGAGGCCGGCTTGGCGTCGATCATGAACAGCTACTCGTCCATCGACGGAGTGCCCGTGGCGGCCAGCCGGGCGATGCTCACTGATCTCCTGCGGGGCGAGCTGGGCTTTGCCGGCACGGTGGTGGCCGATTACTTCGCAGTCATGCAGCTGCACTTCAACCACATGACCGCCGCAGATCCCTCTGAGTCAGCCATCCAAGCGCTCAGTGCGGGACTCGATGTCGAACTGCCGGCACTCGACTGCTACAAACACCTGCCCACCGCAGTTCGAGAAGGCCGAATCGACGAGTCAATCATCGATGAGTCCTGTGCCCGAGTGCTGGCCCAGAAGATCCAGCTCGGCTTGCTCGAGAACCCCTACGTCGACGCTGATGCCGCGTTGGCGGTATTCGACACGCCCGACCAGAGAGCGCTGGCCCGCCGGGCCGCGGCTGAAGGAGTGATCCTGCTCAAGAACGATGGCGTGCTGCCCCTCAGCCCGTCGATGTCAAAGTTGGCAGTCATCGGCCCCCATGCCAATGATCCCCGCCTCCTCCAGGGCGACTACCACTATCCGACCCACCTGGAGATCATCTACCAGAATCGCAGTGCAGAAATGCTCGAAGCCATGGAGGCCCTCGGCTTGGAGCAGGGGGTCGACCAACTGCCCGAAGCCGGGGGCACGTTCTCCCCGGGACCGCATTTCACCCCCCATGTGACGCCGCTGGACGGACTGCGGGCTGCGTTGCCTGACACCGAGGTCATCCATGCTGTGGGGTGCGCCGATGACGGCGACGACGCATCCGGTATCGACGAAGCGATCGCCGCCGCAGAGTCAGCCGACGTGGCCATCGTCTGCGTGGGCGCCCGCTCCGGGCTGGTTGCTGACGCGACCGTCGGGGAAGCCCGTGACGCCACCGACCTCAGCCTCCCCGGTGTGCAGTCGCAGTTGGTGGCTCGAATAGCGGCGACCGGCACACCGATGGTGGTAGTGGTGATCAGCGGCCGGGTACATACCCTCGAGGCCGAGTCTGCGACTGCCAACGCCCTCATTTGGTCGATCCTTCCCGGCGAAGAGGGCGGCTCGGCCATCGCCCAAGTGCTGACCGGCAAGGTGAACCCGTCGGGCCGCCTCCCGGTCACGCTGCCCCTTCATGTCGGGCAGATCCCGCTTCACCACGACATGCGGCGGCGCGGCGATCGATCAGAGTTCTACGGCAGCTATGTCGACCGCGACACCGACGCGCTCTACTGGTTCGGCCACGGTCTGTCGTACACGACATTCGAATATGGCGAGCCTTCGGTGGTGGCCGGTTCGACAACCGAAGCCACCACGATTTCGGTTCCTGTCGCCAACAACGGCCAACACGACGGCGACGAAGTCGTACAGCTCTATGTGACCGACGAAGTCGCTTCTGTAGCTCGGCCGATCCGCGAGCTCATCGGTTTCGCCCGAGTCCCCATCCCTGCCGGGGAGACCTGCACCGTCACGTTTACAGTCCACCCCAGCCGGCTGGCCTTCCACGGCCTCGATATGGCTCTGGCCACTGAGCCGGGAGCATTCACGTTCCGGGTGGGCGGTTCTTCCCTCGACCTCAACATGCGGGAAGCACCAGTGGAGCTGACCGGGGACACCACCTCCTACGACCGGCAGTCAATCATTGCCACCTCGGTTGACATCAGCTAGCCAGATCTTCAGCTAGCCAGATCTACAGCTAGCCGGATCTACAGCTAGCCAGATCTACAGCCCGGTCACTGTCACCACCCCCGCTGAGAATTGGCCGCCTATAGCAGTGGTTGGGCATTGAGGAGAACGAACGCCAGCCGGGTCGGCTCGGTGCCCCGGTTCTCCCAGTGGTGCGCGGTCCCCCGCTGGACCACCGTGTCGTACTTGTGCAGGGTCACCTCCCCTTCGTCCAGCAACAGGGTGACCTCGCCGTCGAGGCACACCATGTAGTCGATAGTCCTGGTGGTGTGCATCCCCGGCCGTCGGCGTCATGCCCGGTGACCACCCGGCGGATCTTGTCGGCGTTGCCCATCATCTGCCTTTCTCCGTTTGCTGCGGGACAGTCTTCTAGCCGCCCTCAGAGCGGCATCACCCGCCCCCCGCTGGCGTGAATGGTTGCCCCCAACATCGCGTGGCTCGGGGCTGAGGCGGCGTAGGCTATGACGTCGGCCGCCTCCTCGGCCCCCAGAAGCCGACCCCACGGCAATGGCCTCGGCGCTCTGCTCCCCCCAGTCCTGGCGGAGGTCCACCAGCGCGATGTCGTAGCCCCGTCGGGCAAGCGCCCGCGCCGTCGCCCCGCCAACTCCCCAGGGACGCGCTCCGGTGACGATTGCCACCCGGTTGTCGCTCTGACTGGTCATGGTCTGCGCGCCTCTGGGGGGTCGAAGGCAACCAGCAGTTGGGTGCGGCCTCGCAGGATGTAGCTGTCCATGAAGGTGTCGCTGTGGTCGTCGGCGAGCGCCAGATTGGACAGATCCAACATGGCATTGGCGCCCACCTTGCCCTCCAGGCGAGCCAGCCCCTGGCCGATGCAGTAGTGCTCGCCGTATCCGAAGGCCACATGGTCATTGGGACTGCGGGCGATGTTGAATTCGTGGGGAATCGGACACAACTCGGGGTCGCGGTTGGCGGCCGCGAACGCCAACCACGCGAACTCACCCTTGGCCACTGGCACCCCTCCGAGTTCGGTGTCCCGAGTAGCAACTCGGAAGAGGCCAGTGACCGGCCCCTCATGGCGAAGCGCCTCCTCGACGAACGCCGGCACTAGGTCTCGGTTTGAGTCCAAGTGATCTCGCAAACCGTGGTTAGTGGCCAGGCGGTGGCCAATGTTGCCCAACAGCGTGGTGGTTGTCTCGTTGCCGGCCAGCAGGAACTGCCGCAGCGCCCCCATCCGCTCTTCGTAGGTCAGCGGCTCGCCGTCGACCTCGGCGTTGGCCACATCGGAGATCAGATCATCGCGGGGCTCGGCTTGGCGCTGCTCGACCAAGTCCGAGAAGTGCTCGTCGAACTCGTACTCCGACTTGATGTAGCTGCGCACCTCGTCGCGACTGGGTCGGGCTCGTCCGATGGGAATGGCGAAGTCGTCCGACCATCCCTTGAACATCTCCAATTCAGCCTCGGGAACCCCCAGCATCCGCGAGATCATCACCATGGGCAATAACACGGCATATTCCTGAACCAGGTCAGCCCGACCGCGCGGGGCGAAAGCAGCAACCAGCGAATCTGACACCGACTTGACCTCGGGCTCCAACGCCCGAAGGCGTGCAGGCCGAAAGGCACGGTTCAGAGCCCTGCGCTGGCGCACGTGCTCGGGGGGGTCGGCCGTGTTGAGCACTCGGCCCCGAGAGCGGTTGCGAAAGCGGCGGACCGCCTCAACCATCTCCGGCTCTTGTTCGATGGCATCGGCGTGTTCGGCCACAGGATTGCGGAACTCATAGGTGGCAGTGGGGGACCGGTTTGACCATGTCGCGGGATCGACAAGGATGTCGTGCAGGAGTTGGTAACTGGTGATGACCCACGCCCCCATGGCCTCGCTGTAGAACGCCGAGTCCGACGCCGACCGCACCTCGTCAAAGAGCTGCCAGGGAGACGCCAAGAGCACCTCGTCCCTGTCCAGCAGCCGCTGAATCCGGTCGTCAAGAGATTCCGACATCGAAGCCATAGTCAGCTAGTTGGCCGTCACAGGGCAATCACCCTCAACAAGCAGCCGTCGCAGCACGCGTTCGCCTTCCCACGGATCACGCACGGCAAAGTGGGCGGTACACCGCTCGTCCCAGATCACTACATCCCCGTTGCGCCAGCGCCAGCGGCACGTCACGCTGGGATTGGTGGCGTGTTCAGTGACGGCGGGCGGGTTGGGGGCATACAGCACATCCAGGTGCCACCGGTCGGTCAGAAGCTGGTGGTCGCTCTTGACTCGCAGCTCCGACGGCTCGGCCGAATCGACGCCGGCCAGGCGGTCCATCGGGTGAATCCACGGCTCACCGAGCGACTCAGCCAGCCGAACATGGCCAGCATCACCAAGAAACTGGTCCCTGATGCCCACCACCTTGTACTCCAAGATGGCTTTCCGCAGCTCCGCTGCCATCTCGGCGTCGAGTCCACCGAGGTCGATATCCGACAGCTCAGCCCCGAGTGCCGCAGTGAGCGGTTCTATTCGCATACCGGTGGCCTCCCCCAGCTAAGTGGCGTCAGGCATATGGCTCTACTTGATCTGCGCCCAAATTGCGAATGCTGCGACCGAGACCTACCCCCCCCCCCGATTCGGCCGAGGCCACCTTCTGCACCTTCAAGTGCGCATCCTTGTATCGCCCAAGACCGCTGCTGATCGGAGGGTGGTCTATTTTTCAGGGCAGCTATGACGACTTGGCGTGAGTTCTGCGATCGGATTGAAGCCCTTGGCGAAGGTCTTGATGATGAGGGACAGCGGCACCTGGCCAATCAGGTGGCGTGTTGGCTTACCTATGCGATCGGCCACAACGACCCCCGCCACCCAGCCTTCTTCCGGAGCAGCGACCCCGTCTATCAGTGGGGCGGACCCAACGCCGACCAGGTGGCCCGCCGGACCGCCATCGACGGGGACGGGGTGTACCGAATTTCTGGCCACATGGGCGCCTGTGAGGAGTTCGTCCTTCAGATCAAACTCGGCGCCACCCAAAGCGGCGGCGCGGGAGTAGGACTCGAGGTGACGGGGTCGAGCCTTGGGATGGGCCCCGGAAACGATATTGACATCTTGTTGGGCGGCGAAGAGCCCAGTGGCGGGAATAGGAACTGGCTGCCGCTTGATCCCGAGGCATCGTTCGTCCACATCCGGGACTACTACTTCGACTGGCAGGCAGCCGAGCCCGCCACCTTTGTGATCGAGCGCCTCGACACCGTGGGCGAGCCCAAACCAGAGGTCGATGCCGCTGCCATCCTCAGCACCGCGCTGGGCGAGATCGAGCACTCCTTCGCTTTCTGGAACGGCTACCAAGAGCGAATGCTGGGCGACCAGCCCCCCAACACCTTCCTCCCCCCGGCGGGGATGGGCCGCGGGGTCAAGACGCTCATCTACAGCCATGCCGGGGTGGCCCTCGATTCTGACCAGGCCCTCGTGGTTGAGGTCGACCACCGGGGTGCAACCATATGGGACGTCCAGCTCTACAACCGGCCATGGTATGAGGCCCTGGACTTCACCAACCGGCTCACCTGCCTCAACCACGCGCTCATCGAACCCGGCCCCATCGTCATCGCCGGTACCGACCCCGGCGGTGCCAACTGGCTTGACACTGAGGGGCGGGATTCCGTGCTGTGTACCTTCCGCTGGTGGCACCCGCCCGAAACTCCAGTCGTGAACGCCCAGGTCGTCTCCCTCAAAGAACTCGACCTGCCCCCGGTCGACCGCCAGGCCCAGATCGCCCGCCGCTCCTCCCACATCGCCTGGCGTTACCGAACCTGAACAAAAGGGCTGCATCAGATGTCTACAAAGCCGCTCATCGGGAAAGTTGCCGTCGTGACCGGTGCGGGACGTGACATAGGGCGGGCCACTGCTGAGCGCTTGGCACAAGATGGCGCCTGCATGAGCTGGAGCCAGCCCTCGGAGAGGATCGACTGAAGGATCCGAACGAGATCGCCGATTACGTGGCGTTCCTCGCTACCCGTTCAACCCACGCCGGCCCGACCGGCCAGTGCTTCAGTCTGCTCGGGCGTGATCTGTGAACCTGCCGACCCGGTTGTGTACACCTGTTGTGACGGCGGTCATACGTCGTCAACCGCGAGCACCTGGGTTTCGAGTTGGGTGGGCTGTTCGGTAGGAAGCAGATAGCGCCAGAAGATCGTGCCGGTGGGGGCGCCAGCGGTGTCCAGCCAGTTGGGGACGCCGGGATCCCGATGAGCGAGGATCATGCGGAAAGAGCCGTCCGGCTCAAGCACCGTTTGGCGTCGGTTCAGCGAAACCCGGCGGTCTCGATAGGGCGGCGTCTGGATGAAGCGGTTGTTGAGCACCACGTTGGCGAAACGGCAATCCGGGAATCGGCCCCGAATCTCCAGCGCCTCGTCAGGTCCCAGTCGATAGCGGGTGGAGCGGTAAGCGTTGTCGGCCGCGGCATAGCCGATGGTCCGATTGCCCTCGTCGAGGGGAGGGTTGGTGAAGCGGTTGAGTTCAGGAGAGCTCCACGCTGGCATGTCTTCTCGAGGCCCGTCGGGCCATTCGACGGTCACACTGCGCAGAAACGTGACCACTCGCTGAAGACCCTGGGCGCAAGCCTCGTCGTCGGGGATGGCCGGCGGTCCGAGATCGACCGTCGGCTCGATGGACAGGGGCACATTCATGTTGGGGTCGGTGGCGGCGGGGCGATCCCACTCGAAATAGTGCCGTGTCGTGATGCTCCCGGATTCAGGCGTAAGCGCCAGCCAGTTACCGGGCTGGGGGCTCTGGCTGAGCTGCAACTCGTAGCTTCCGTCGGAGTTGATCTCGATTTCATCGTCATTGAGAGTGGCCCCCAGCTTGGCTGACATCGCACCCCCGGCGGTTCCCTGCTCCACCGTGAACGAGGTGTATACCGCCCCGGCGAGATTGCCCCGGACCACATAGTCGAGATCGGGATCGATCACTGTGCCGTAGTAGATGGCGTCGGGATTGTCCCCTAGCAGCTTCTTGGTCGGCGAAAACCACCGGTAGAACCATGGCCGAGCCGGATCAGCCTGCGACCAGAACTCCAGAGCGTGCTGCAAGCTATTGAGGGCAAATATCCGAGCCTCGGCCCGGTCATTGGCGGTCGGCACTCCCCTTGCCTCCCGCCACCAATCGCCTTCGATTTCCCCCATCAGGGCTACCAGCTCTTCCCACGCCTGTCCTGATCGATCAGCCATCTGCTCCTCCATGCGTTTCAAGCTCTGAGAAGGCTACCCACCATGCCACCAACCAGGCACAGTGACAGAAGGCTGCTAGATAGGAAGCGCTCCAGGACGCCCAGCCCGAGCGATAGGACGCTCAGCGGCTGGTTGGGGTGAAGGTCAGCGGCATCGACTTGGGCGCCCGGGTGAACACGCCCTCGGGGGTGGGCGGTAGGCCGTCGAATGCGACGTGGGCCATGGTGCCGAGCCAACTGGTTGGTGGCGATGTCGACCTCGGTCTTGGCCAGCATGGCTCCGATGCAGAAGTACCGGCCCAAGCAGAAACCGGTGTGGTTGGCCGCCCCAGAGAACGCCTTGGACACGTCGAGGTCGTCATCGCGCGCAAGTGCTACCTCCCAGCGAAATCAACCGGGGATGTCGAGGATCAGGCCCAGCACCTCACGGATTTGGGTGAGCGCTGCTCCACCGACGTTTCCTCTTGCCCCTTCGATTCGGCCAGCCGCGACGGCACGGATGTGTTGACACTGGGCGACCGATGTGCGATCCAACCCGTTTTCAGGATCGGCGTCGAGCTCCACCTCCGACGTAAACCCTCGCAGTTGCGATGTCAGCGGCACGACCTGAATGACACTGGGCCCGGCGTCGAGAACCCTTTGGGCGGTTACGACGATCGCTGGGTGGCGAAATCCCGCCTCTCGGCCAAACGGCAGCCCGAGATCCAGCTCGACGACATCACCCGAGGTCAGCATCGAGCCATCCCACTTCCTCGTCAGTGAGTTGACCCGATAGCTCAGCTCCAATCTCGTCTTGTCGCAGCCGTCGCACCGCCAGCGCAACCGTGTCGCCCACCGTTGCGCCGAGGGAGGCGGCGAGCTTCTTCAACTCCTGATGCGTCGTCACATCGATGCGCACGCTCGTACTTTGCATACAGATATGTTAGCAGAATTGTATGCAAACAGAATTGGGGGCCGGGCTCTAGCCGAGAACTCGAACGACTCGCCCTCGAAATCAGTGTCGGAGGGGGGACTTGAACCCCCACGCCCGTATTGGGCACTAGCCCCTCAAGCTAGCGCGTCTGCCAATTCCGCCACTCCGACATGGACGCCGCATTCCGGCGCAAAGGGCACCCTATCGCGCTGGGGCTTGTTGACTCTACGAGTTACCGGTCAGGTGGGATGGTTCTCAACTAGACGGCGGATGCCGTCTTGCCAGCCCACCAGGCGGTCGGGGCGCAGGTACTCCATGCGGCTGGTATCCATCACCGTGCTGGGAATGGCGGTGTCGGCCTCCACGATCTTGGGGGGATCGCAGCCGTCTAGTTCGGCCATGTACGCACACCACTCGGCAACCGACACCAATCCTGGGCTGGCCCAATTCAAGGTGGTGGCAGGAACCGACGCCTGATCCAGCAAAATGGGTAAGTCGGCGGCGATGTCCTCGTCGTGAATGAGGTTGTAGCGGGCGCCATCGGTATGCACCTCGATGTCCATGCCCGCCCGCATCATCAGCAGGTGGAACAGCGGCCAGCCGGCGGTGTCGCCGTAGGGCACATTGAGCCGGGCGATCACCGTCGGCAGATCGAATTCCTGGGCCCCGAATCGGGCCACCGACTCACCAGCGATCTTGCAAATGGAATAGGTGGGCATCATGTGGGCGTGGTGATTGCCGTGGGGGCTGTCCTCGGTGAACGGCTGACCCCCATTGGGCTGATACACCGCCCCCGATGAACAATGAAGGAACGCCTCCGCGTCGCGGAAGTGGCTCATCAGATGCCCGGTGGCCTCCGAGCACACCGCCAGGTCCGTCTTCCAGTCGCCGGTCTTGATCACCGCCAGATTCACAACCACGTCCACATCACGGAGAACCGCCGAGAAGTCGGCGGCCACGAAATCCACGGCGATGCACTCCACTCCCCCAGCCTCCAGATCGGCCCGGGCATCAGGGTCTGAGAACCGGGCCAGCGCAATCACCCGATTGTCGGCGGCCAGTGACTTGCACAGCGGTGGCCCCACCATCCCCGTCGGCCCCGTCACCACAATGGTCTTGTTCCGCAACTCCACAGCGAGCTCCTTTGGCAGCTTGAAAGGCTCAAACTAATGCCAGCACCTAGCGGGCGACACTCACAGAAGCAGGGCACCGCACGAATTGGCAGGCATCGAGGGAACGGTAAGGGTGGAGGCACCATGACAACGCAATCGGATTCCGGCTCGATGCGTTCGGGGGGAACGGCGGTTGTTGAGCAGCTGGTGCGAGAAGGCGTCGAGGTGGTATTCGGCATTCCCGGCGTGCAGCTCATGCACATCTTGGACTCGCTCCACCACGGCGCCGATGAGATCCGCTACATAACCGTGCGCCACGAGCAGGCCACGGCCTTCATGGCCGACGGATACGCCCGGGTGAGCGGACGGCCCGGCACCACCCTCATCGTGCCCGGCCCCGGCGTGTACAACGCGGGGTCGGGGCTGGCCACGGCATACGCCGCATCGTCGCCGGTGTTCCAGATATCAGGCCAGATCAACCGGGACGCCATCGGCCAGGGCAAAAGCCTCCCCCACGAAGTACACGATCAGCTCGACGTGGTCCGACCCATCACCAAACACGCCGAGCGAATCACTGAGGCCGACCAGCTTCCCGCCGCGGTGAGACGGGCCTTTGCGGCGATGACTAGCGGCCGTACTCGCCCCGCTCACCTGGAAATTCCCCCTGAGACCATGGGCGAGCTGACAGGTGCGCCGGTTGTCGCCCCCGTCGCTCCCGAACCTCAGCGGCCCGATCCGGAACTGGTGGCCCAAGCCGCCCGCCTGCTCGCTGAGGCCGACCACCCGCTGCTGGTCGTCGGCGGCGGGGCCCATGGCGCAGCCTTTGTCCTTCGCGAGCTGCAACACCACCTCCAGGCGGCGACCATCTCCACTCGGGAGGGCAAGGGCGTGATCGACGGCCGCGACCCCGCGGTGCTCGGCACGCTGTTCGTCCACCAGCGCCTTGCACCGGTCATCGCCGACACCGATGTGGTGCTGGCGGTGGGTACCCGTCTCCAAGGCGTTGGGCTGGGCGACCATCACCGGCTGATCCACCTCGACGTCGATCCCACCGAGATCGGCCGATTCACCCCGCCGGAGGTCGCCCTGGTGGGCGATGCCGAAGCAGGCGCAGCCGACCTGCTCGACGCCCTGCGGCAGGTCAGCGATCCCAGTCCCGATCGCTCAGCGCAGTGGCACCAGGCTCGCCAGCGCGTCGACGTCGCCCATCGAGCCGCCGGTCCCCAAGCCGCCATCGTCGAGGCTCTGGCCGACAGCCTGCCTGAGGACTCAATTTTGGCAGTCGACGCCACCATGGTGGGCTACATGTGCCACATGTACCTGCCGGTCGCCCATCCCCGGTCCTACCTCACGTCTTCATACATGGGCACGCTCGGTTTCGCCATGAACATGGCCCTCGGCGCAAAGGTGGCCGCCCCTAAGCGGCCCGTGGTGTCGATCAACGGCGATGGCGGCTTCTTGTTCGCCAGCAACGAGCTGGCCACCGCTATCCAATACGACATCCCAACCGTGCACATCGTGGTCAACGACAGCGGTTACGGCAACACCCGCCTGGACCAAGAGGTCAACTACGGCGGACGGCTCCTCGGAACCGAGCTGCACAATCCCGACCTGGTGAAGTACGCCGAGTCGTTCGGTTGCGCCGCCGTGCGAGTCTCCGATGAGGCGGGCCTCCGCAGCACAGTTCGGGAGATGATCGCCGAGAACCGGCCCTCGGTGGTCGAGCTGGTTATCGACCCGTTGCCCACCAACGGGTTCTAGGGACACCCTCTCTCCGCGTTCGAACTGGCTACCAAGCCTCTCGCCAACGAGCTAGCTGCCGGTCAGCGGGAGAGGGGGATCCCGCTGACCGGCTGGCCAGCGCCGTTCTCAGGCCAGGTCGAACCGGTCCAGGTTCATGACCTTGGCCCAGGCGGCCGCAAAGTCTTGGACGAACTTCTCCTCACCGTCATCGCATCCGTAGACCTCGGCGATCGCCCGAAGCTGGGAGTTGGAGCCGAACACCAGATCGGCGGCAGTCGCCGTCCAGCGGAACTCCCCGGAATCCCTGTCGCGGCCCTCGTACACCCCGGACTGGTCGGCTGACGCCTGCCACTCGGTGTCCATGGTGAGGAGGTTGGTGAAGAAGTCACTGGTCAAGGTGCCAGGCCGGTCGGTGAGCACACCGTGTTGGGACTGGCCGACGTTGGCGTCGAGCGCCCTCATCCCGCCGACCAGCACGGTCATCTCCGGGGCGGTCAGATTGAGCAAGAACGCCTTGTCCACCAGCAGCTCCTCAGCGGGCCGCTTATGGAAGTCGGCCAGGTAGTTGCGAAAGCCATCGGCAGTGGGCTCGAGCACGGCGAAGCTCTCGACGTCGGTCTGCTCGGCAGTGGCGTCGGTGCGCCCCGGCGAGAACGAGACTGCAACGTCGTGGCCGGCGTCGCTGGCCGCCTTCTCCACCGCGGCACATCCGCCCAACACGATCACATCGGCCAGCGATACCTGACTGCCCCCTTGGGCGTTGAAGTCGGCCTGCACTTGCTCCAGGGCAGTCAGAACCTCGCCCACTCCTGACTGGACGTTGACCTCCCAGCCGTCCTGGGGTGCGAAACGGATGCGAGCCCCGTTGGCGCCGCCTCGCATGTCGGTGCCTCGGAATGTGGAGGCCGAGGCCCAGGCCGTCGCCACCAGTTGGGACACCGACAGCCCCGATCCCAGGATCCGAGCCTTGAGGTCGGCGATGTCATCGGGCCCGATGGGCTCGCCTTGGGGGGCGGGCACCGGGTCTTGCCAGATCAGCTCCTCATCGGGAACCTCTGGGCCCAGGTAGCGGGCCACCGGGCCCATGTCGCGGTGGGTGAGCTTGAACCAGGCTCGGGCGAAGGCGTCGGCCAACTCGTCGGGGTTCTTATGGAAGCGGCGGGAGATCGGCTCGTAGATGGGATCAAACCGCAGCGCCAGGTCGGTGGTCAGCATCATCGGCGCCACCCGCTTGGCCGGATCATGGGCGTCGGGCACGGTGTCGTCGGCCGCCCGGTCGGTCGGTCGCCACTGGTGCGCACCGGCTGGACTCTGGGTCAGCTCCCACTCATAGCCGAATAGATTGTCGAAGAAGCCGTTGTCCCATGTGGCGGGATCATTAGTCCATGCGCCCTCGAGGCCGCTGGTGATGGCGTCGCCGCCTACTCCTGAGCCAAAGGTATTCCTCCATCCCAGGCCCTGTTCCTCCAGGCTGGCGCCTTCGGGGTCGGCTCCGACGTAGGTGTCGGGGGCGGCACCGTGGGCCTTGCCGAAAGTGTGTCCGCCGGCGATCAGGGCCACGGTTTCCTCATCGTCCATGGCCATGCGTCCGAACGTCTCCCGGATGTCGATTCCGGCGGCGATGGGGTCGGGATTGGCGTTAGGGCCCTCGGGATTGACATAGATGAGACCCATCTGCACCGCACCCAGCGGTGTCTCCAGCTCTCTCTCGCCGGTGTAGCGCTCGTCGCCCAGCCACTCGTTCTCCGAGCCCCAGTACACGTCTTCCTCAGGCGCCCAGATGTCGGGGCGGCCCCCTCCGAAGCCGAATGTCTCAAGGCCCATCGATTCCAGAGCGACGTTGCCGGCGAGGATCAACAGGTCGGCCCACGAGAGCTTGCGGCCGTACTTCTGCTTGACGGGCCACAACAGCCGGCGGGCCTTGTCCAAGCTGGCGTTGTCGGGCCAGCTGTTCAGCGGGGCGAACCTCTGGGCCCCGGTGCCACCGCCGCCGCGGCCGTCGCCGATGCGGTAGGTGCCCGCGGCGTGCCAGGTGAGGCGGATCATGAGGGGTCCGTAGTGGCCGTAGTCGGCGGGCCACCATTCCTTGGAGTCAACCAGGACGTCGGCGATATCCTGCTTCACGGCAGCCAGGTCGAGCGACTCGAACTCGGTGGCGTAGTCGAACCCCTCCCCCATCGGGTCGGCCTCGGGTGAGTGCTGGTGCAGGATCTTCAGGTTCATCTGTTCGGGCCACCACTGCTCGGTGGCTGAGGTGCCCTTGGCGGTATTGGCCCCCGAAAACGGGCACTGGCTTGCGTTCTCAGTCATTGGACTCTCCTTTGTGTTGATGTTTGGTGGTTGATCGGTTCATTGGGCGGCCGGTTCTGGACTGGCGGCGAAGCACTCGGGGCAGCGACCCCAATAGATGACCTCCGCCTCGTCGATCTCGAATCCCAGGTCGTCGGAGGCGGTCAGGCACGGGGTGTAGCCCACCGCGCAGTCCACGTCGACCATCCGATTGCAGCTGCGGCAGATCAGGTGGTGATGGTTGTCGCCCACTCGGTCTTCGTAGCGAGCCGGCGATCCTGCGGGCTGGATCCGACGTATCAGGCCCTTGTCGGCGAGCATTCCCAGCGCGTCATAAACCGCCTGGCGGGAGATGGCGCCGATGTCGTTGTGGACCGCCTCGGCCACATCCTCAACGGTACCGTGAGGACAGGCCGAAACGGCACGGATGACGGCAATCCGCTGAGCAGTGACTTGCAAGCCGTTCTGCCGCAGCAGATCAGCGGTGGAGGGAGTATCGCTGGATCCCATGCCGGCATCCTAGCAAGTATTCTAGACTAATTCTAATATTTAGATGCTTCTGATCTAAGAAACATTCAGGACACGGGTCGGCCCGACCCAACGTCGCAGTCAGGCGCGCTCAGCGGCCAACTGCTCCATCATCTCCTCGAAGCTGATCTCGCCCCGGAGCATTTGCCGGGTAACTTCGGCCAGGGGATAGCTCGGCCACTGCTCCTCCCCCACTAGGTGGACCTCGCTGGCAACTGTCCCGTCGTCGAAAAACTCGTAAGTGCGGTATCCCGGCGGAAGCGTGGTGTATTCGTCAAGGTCGAGGTTCGTCGACAGCGACGGGCACTGGTGGACTGGGCGTCCAGCACACTCATGGGTGGTGTTGGTATGCGTGTGACCAGCTCCCACGCCGCGGATGTTGGGGACCATGTCGACCAGCCGAGCGAACTCCGCGTCATGGTCTTCTTTGTAGAAGAAACCGAAGGCTCCCGGCGGGTGGTGGGTCCACACAAAGGCGTGATCCGCGTCACTTCGCTCAACGGTCTCGACAATCCATGCCACCTCGGCATCCCCGAAACGGCCGTGCGCGTGGGTCCGGTCCTCTCGGTCCACCAGCGAGCCATCCGGTCGCCGGTCCCGCCCGTCTGCGTTGGAGTCGGCGAAGAGGAACAGCCACGACCCGACCCGCAGAGTGCGCCCGCTGCTGATGCCCGGCCGAGGCAATATGGCATCGAAGGGCACCTGCCGGTCGTGATTGCCGGGACACACCACCGCATCGACCGGGAGACGGGACAGCTTCTCGGCCACCTTCTCGTACTCGGCCTCGGTGCCGTTGTCGGCAATGTCACCGGTAATCACCACCAGATCAGGAGGCGGCCGGTCTGAAGCGAACGCATCGTCGAACACCGCGTCCCAAGTGTCATCGGTATTTCGAGGCGCGGCCTCAGGGTCGCTACAGAAGTGCATGTCAGAAAACTGGGTAACGCGAAACACGCCCCGATTCTTCCAAATCCGCCGCCGCGGGACCCGATCTTTTCCTAGATTCGCCCCCGTTCTCCCTTCAGCCCACCAGCGCGTCGGTCTGAGCGATGTCGTCACCCGCAAACAACAGAGGTTGACCCAGGCGGCGGGCGAGGGCGTACGAGAAGACATCTCCATAGTTGAGGGCTGCGGGATGCCTCCCCTTGCCGAAACGGCGCCAGCAAGCCAGTGCTTCTTCGGCCAGACTGGCATCCACGGGTTCTATCTGAACCTCGATGCGGGCCAAGAGCTCTTCGAGGAGCAATACGCCGGCCGCCCCGGTCTTGGCCTCCACCACGATTCCGAGTTCAACTCGGGTGGCGGCCGACATCACGCACGGGGCGCCCATCAACTTGCGCTCGATGTCTTCGCTGCCCGGCTCACCGAACAGAACCGCGACGATCGCCGAGGTGTCGACCACGTTCATGCGGGTAGACCGTGTTCGCCAAAGCCGATGATCTCGTCAGACGAACGCTCGTCGAGTACGGGCAACTCACGAAACCTCTCCACTATGTCCCCCAGCGCTGGTCGATGCCGGCGCCGGCGCTCCAGCTCCAATTGGGCTTCAAGCGACGCGGTAACCGCATCGGTGATGGACGTACCCGTCAACTCCGCCAGATCGCGGGCCAGTTGGTCGGCCTTCTCACTCTTAATGCTCAGCACCATAGGTATTAATATACTACTTTAGGTAGAAAGCTACTATCGACTACGGCCCCGGGAAGAAGACATAGGCAACTCGTTTAGCGGGGCTCGCGGGGCAGACCAAGGACGCGTTCGCCCAGGATGTTGCGCATGACGTTGGAGGTGCCTCCGGCGATTGTGTACGAGGCCGCATAGCAGATTCCCCTGGTCCACTCGTCTTCGAGCAGGGCTGCCGGCCCGAGGCTCGCGGCGGCGAATAGGGCTACCCGCTGCTCGTGTTCAGTGCAGAAGGCCTTGGTGGCCGCGCTGAAACCGGCCGGGGCCTGGCCAAGGACCTCTCGGTACACCAGTAGTCGGCCCAACCGATACTCGGTCTCCAATTGGGCGATTTGTTGGCGAACTCGGGGGTCAGATCGGTCGGCCACCGACCGGGCGTGCAGGAAAATCGCCCGGTTGGACGCCAACCGATCAATGCCGCCGCGCTCGTGGGCCAGCTGCACCATGGTCTGTTTGAAGGCGTCCCCTTCGGCACCGACCAGATTCTCCGCCGGCACCCGGACCCCGGTGAAGTAGATCTCGCAGAAGTGCCGGTTGGCGATCATGTCGGTGATGGGGCGTACTTCGATGCCCGGGGTGTCCATGGGCACAATGATCTCGCTGACCCCTCGGTGCGGTGGGCCATCTTCGCTAGTGCGACAGATCAGATAGCAGTAGTCGGCCATATGCCCGAAGCTGGTCCAGATCTTCTGGCCGTCGATCACGAACTGGTCGCCGTCACGAACCGCCCGAGTGGCAATGGAGGCCAGATCTGAGCCGGCGTCGGGCTCGCTCATCCCGATGCACCAAGTGGCATCCCCCGACAGCATCTGGGGCAAGAACTCCGCCCTCTGCTGGTCGGTGCCATAGGCGATCAGCGTTGGACCCATCTGGCGGTCGGCGAACCACATGGCCGCCACCGGCGCGCCGGCGCTAATCATCTCCTCGGCCACAATCAGCCGTTCAATAGGTGGCCTGGCCTGTCCCCCGTATTCGATCGGCCACCCCATGCCGATCCAGCCCTCGTCGGCCATGACCCGGGCGAATTCCTTGGAGTAGCCGTTGATCCACGAGTCGTTGTGACGTCCGAATTTGGCAACCCCCTCCTCGGCCACAGTCCGCGCCCGGTCGCGCAGGGCCAGCAACTCGGGAGAGAGTGCGAAGTCCAAACCGGCGGCCAGTGGCCCGCTGCTAGCTGGAGTCCAGCAGCAGGGCCAGCGCCAGAGTGGAGAAGGAGAAGATCAACGCGGCCACGATGGTGAGCCGGTCGAGGTTCTTCTCAATGACAGTCGACCCAGCGGCCTGCGTCCCGAAGCCTCCGCCGAACATGTCGGAAAGGCCACCGCCCCGGCCGCTATGCAGCAGCACCAGAAGCAAAAGCCCCAAGGCCGAAACCACGTCGATAACCACAAGCGCGATGGTCACAGCAGACAATTCTACCCGCTCGACTGACCCACAGACCCACCGGACACCCGTGTATTCTCCTGATTCGCATGGTTGGGGAAATGGGACTCCATGAGATTCACGGGCATCGGCAGTAGTTTGGCCGCGCCCTTCCGCTGGCGGGGAAAACGGGGCACCAAGAGGCTCAAGGGCATCAGAAATGGCCTGGTCGCATCCGTCCGATGGATCGCCAGATGGACTGCCAAAATCCTAAAAAGTCTCAAGTCGGGCAGAATGCTCCTATCGATCTCCGGTTTGGGAGCGGCGTTTGCGGTCGGAATCCTGGTATCGCAAATCTGGTGGTCGAACAGTGCCGACGATGCTCCCGCGACATCTTCTGGAGGATCCGCCGAGACCGACTACTCAACGACTCCTGACGAACCGGAATCTGGTGATGAATCGTCATCCGCTCCATCAGGCGACTCGCCGGAAAGTCCTGAATCGACTTCTGGCACTTCCGTATCGAATCAGGAGCCAGCCACCGACAACCCATCAGACGACGCTGACCCAGATCCGGATTTCCCTGATCCCTCTTCCACACCGGTCGTGGTCGTTTTGGACCGGATGCCCCCGACATATGAAGAGGCCTTGGCGGTTGCAGCGGGTCTGGCACCCATCACGACTCCTCCCAGCGACTGCGCGTCCCCGCTCTCCAATCCCGATCTGTTGCCCAACGCCCCCCGGGCCTACCGATCCGGCATCCACCAGGGGGTGGACTTCCAGTGCTTCACGCTGGGGCGCTCTGCGGTGGCCGCCCTCGACGGGCGGGTGGTCCTAGCCGTAGGCAACTACCAAGACCCCGATTCCGACGACCGAGATGAGCTGCTCGGCATCGCGGAACGGCTGCAAGCCACTCCCCCCTTCACACTATTGACGCTCTACGGCAACTATGTGGTGATCGACCACGGCGACTTCCCATTCCTCGGCCATGTGGTGACGGTCTACGCCCATCTCCACGAAGTGGATCCCGATATCCGGGTCGGCCAGAAAATCCAAGCGGGACAGCGAGTGGGCGAGATCGGAAATCGCGGCACCCACGCGGCCGCCAACGGGGACTTCTACACCGACCCCCACCTTCACTGGGAGATCTACATCGACAACCTGTACCTGGGCGCGGGCCTGTCCACTGCGGAGACCCGCGAGGTGTACACAACCCTGTTCTCCGAGACTCCGGGATAGACCTCCCACCTGTGGACTAAAGAAATCTCACTCCGCTCTGCAACAATTCCCGGCATGGATTCGGACTTCATGCGCAGGGCAGTGGAATTGGCCGACTTGGACGCGGTGCGAATGGCGCTGTTCCAGCACACCGACGATCCCGAGATTGCGGCACTGCCGAGAATGCTGGAACTCGACGATGACCAGCGCGAGCTTCTGGTTGCCAAGACGGTGGCCTGGCTGGAGGAGAACGCCGGACCAGGGATGCCCGAGGAACCGCCGCAACCCCGCCTGCGCCAGCTGATGAACCTGGCCACCAAAGAGGACATGGGCGACCTGGAATTCGAATCGCGGCGCGAGCTGATGGCCTTCAAACCCTTCCCCTGGACAGTCGACTGGACCAACGGCAAGCCTGAGATTCCCGAGGGCTTCCGAGTGGCGATCATCGGCAGCGGATTCAGCGGACTGGCTGCGGGCATCCAGATGGAGCTGCTGGGACTCCCGTATGTGATCCTGGAGCGCCGATCTGAGCCGGGCGGCACCTGGAGCCGACACCACTATCCCGACATCCGGGTGGACACCATCTCGATCACCTATGAGTTCGCCTTCGAGAAGAACTACCCGTGGCCCGAGTACTTCGGGAAGGGCCAGTACGTGCGGGAATACCTGCTCCACATCTCGCGCAAATACGGCATGTACGACAACACCCGTTTCGACCACGACCTGAAGCGGGCCACCTTCGACGAGGAACGCGACGTGTGGGTGCTCGAAGCCGACACCCCAAACGGCATCGAGACCATCGAGGCCAACGTGGTGATCAACGCGGTCGGCGCCTTCGCCAATCAGAGGACCCCCAATTTCGAAGGCTTGGAGGACTTCCCCGGCCGAGTCATTCACCCGTCCCAATGGCCAGAGGACTACGACTACAGCGGCGACCGGATCGCCGTCATCGGCAACGGATCGACCGGAGTGCAGCTCCTCTCCCCCATCGCCGAAGAGGCCGAGCAGGTGTACGTCTTCCAACGCTCCAAGCAGTGGATCAGCCCTCGGCCCAAGTACGGACAGCCCATTGAGCCCGAAGTGCGCTGGCTGCTCGACAACTTCCCCGGCTACTGGAATTGGTGGCGCTATATGGCCATCGCGGCGCTGTTCAAGACCCACGACCAACTGATTCCTGACGAGGAGTGGCAGGCCGCCGGCGGCTATTGGAACGAGGTGAACGACCAGCTGCGCTCGTTCCTCACCAACTACATCCACGAGCAGACCGACAACGACCCGGACCTCGTGGATCGGCTGATACCCGACTATGCCCCCTTCTCCCGGCGCCCCGTGGTGGACAACGGCTGGTACCGGGCCCTAACCCGCGACAATGTCGAGCTGATCACCGATCCGATCGCCCGGTTCACCCCCGAGGGCATCGAGACCGCCGATGGAACTCTTCACGAGGTGGATGCCGTCATCACCGCCATCGGCTTCGACATCGTCCAGTTCTTGTACCCAGCCGACTACATAGGCCGAGACGGCCTCAACGTGCACGACTTCTGGTCGAAAGACGGCCCCCGGGCCTATATCAGCATGATGGTGCCGAAGTTCCCCAACATGTTCATGCTGTACGGCCCCAACTCCCAGCCCCTGTCGGGCGGTACAGGCCTTCCCATCTGGTATCAGGTGTGGTCGGGCTACGCGGGCCAGTGCATCGTGCGGATGCTCGAAGAGGGCAAGTCCAGCGTCGAGGTCTCGATGGACGCCTTTGAGCGCTACAACGAGGCGCTGGACAAGGAAGCCTCCAAGCTCCTGCTCATGCACGAGATGGGGTCTCCGGGCAACAACTACTACGTCAACTCCACCCACAATCGACTTCAGATGAGCTCCCCCTGGTACGGCCCCGAGTACCACCGCCTCTGTACCGAAGTCGAGTGGGACGACATCGAGATCACCTGACCCACTTCAGGCCAACGGCTCTTCAGACCTAGTGGCGCCAAGCGGGGGCTCCGCGTCCTCCTATTGGAGTCTGAAGCGAACGATTCGAGAGAAGCTGTCGACTTCCAGCGACGCCCCTCCCACTAGGGCGCCGTCGATGTCGGATTGGGCCATGAGCTCGGCAACGTTGACGGGCTTGACCGAGCCACCGTATTGAACCCGCACGCTGGCGGCGGCGTCGGCGCCGAAATTGACCCGCACCCGCTCTCGGATCAGAGCACAGCCCGCTTGGGCGTCGGCGGGGGTGGCGGTGTGGCCGGTGCCGATAGCCCACACCGGCTCGTAGGCAATCACCATGGCCCCCACCTGGTCTCGTTTCAGCCCGGCCAAACCGGCGTCCACCTGGGAGGTGATCCGGGCCTCGGTCTGGTCGGCTTCCCGCTCCTCCAGGGTTTCGCCGCAGCACATGATCGGAGTCATCCCCGCGGCCAGGATGGCCTTGAGTCGCCGGTTCACATTCTCGTCGGTCTCGCCGAAGAGCTGGCGGCGCTCGGAGTGGCCGGCGATTACGTAGCTCACCGCCAGCTTGGCCAGCATGGCGGGCGACACCTCTCCGGTGAACGCCCCGGTCTCCTCCCAGTGACAGTGCTGGGCACCGAGGGCGATGGGGATGTTGTCGGCGTCGAGTACCGTCTGAGCCGAGCGCAGGTTGGTGAACGGCGGGTGGATGGAGACGTCGGCGGAGGCGTAGTCGGCATGGTCGAGGGCATACGACAGCTTCTGAATGAGCTGGATGGCCTCCAGATGGTTCATGTGCATCTTCCAGTTGCCGCTGATCAGCGGTTTGCGCTCAGCCATTGCTGTCCTCCTCACGAGTGCCAACGGATTCCCTGAGGGCCCTCAAGCCGGGCAAATCGCCCTGTTCGATCAACTCCAACGACGCGCCGCCGCCGGTAGAAACGTGATCCATCTCCTGGTCGAGGCCGAACTGGCGCACCGCCGCCGCGCTGTCGCCCCCGCCCACAACGGTGAATGCTCGGCTATCGGCCAGTGCTTGGGCCACAACTTTGGTTCCGGCTGCGAACCTCGGATCTTCGAACAGCCCCATAGGGCCATTCCACAACACGGTGCCGGCCTCGGCGATGAGATCGCTGAACTCAGCAGCGGTACCGGGCCCGATATCTAGACCCCGCCAGTCGGGTCGCAGATCTACACCGGCCTGCACCACATGTTCCCCCGGCGCCAGCGCAGTGATGTCGGAAGGGAGCCGGATGGGCGCCCCTGATTGCAGCAGCCGACCGCAGGCTTCGATTTGGTCGGCCTGGAGCAGTGAGTCGCCCACGCTGTGGCCCAGGGCGGCCAGGAAGGTGAAGCACATTCCCCCGCCGATCACCACCTCGTCGGCGGTCTCCAGCAGGGCGTCGATCACCCCCAGCTTGTCGCTGACCTTGGCCCCGCCCAGCACGGCGACGAACGGCCGCTTGGGCTTGGACCGTAGGCCGAGCAGCACTTCGGCCTCTTTGGCCAGCAGGCGCCCAGCGGCGCTGGGCAGATAACCAGGCGGTCCCACGATGGAGGCATGAGCTCGGTGCGACGCTCCGAAGGCGTCGTTCACATAGCCGTGGCAGCCGTCGACCAACTGCTGGACCAGTCGGTCGTCGTTGCCGGTCTCTCCGGGGTCAAAGCGCAGGTTCTCCAGCAACTCCACGCCAGAGGCCAACTTGCCCAGTCGGATCTGAACCGGCGCCATCGAGTATCGGGGATCGGGCTTGCCGTCGGGGCGGCCCAAGTGGCTGCACGCCACAACCGCGGCCCCCTGACCGGTCAACCAACGGATGGTGGACAGGGCAGCCTTGATGCGAAAGTCGTCGGCAATGGCGCCATCGGAGTCAAGCGGAACGTTGAAGTCGGCCCGCAGCAGGATCCGGCGGCCGTCCAGCCCACCAAGGGCCTCGCTCAGCGTCTCAAGGGTGGGCAGCACCTCAGTGCTCAGCCGCCCGCTGCGCCCACGATAGAGACCAAGTCGACCAGCCGGTTGGAGTAGCCCCACTCGTTGTCATACCAGCCGGAGACTTTGACCAGGTTGCCCAAGGCCATGGTCAACCCGGAGTCAAGCGTGCAAGAGGCCGGCGAGCCAACGATGTCGGACGACACCAATGGGGCTTCGCTGTAGTCCAGCACCCCGGACAGCGGTCCGTCGGCCGCTGCGGCGGAGAAAGCGGCGTTGACGTCGTCGGCCGAAGGCTCACCCTGCACCATAGCGGTGAAATCGGTGAGGGAACCGTTGGGAATCGGCACCCGCAGCGCGATGCCGTCCAGCAGGCCGTTCATGGCCTGGAGCACCAAACCGGTGGCCCGGGCGGCCCCAGTGGAGGTGGGCACGATGTTCGCCGCCGCGGCCCGGGCCCGGCGCAGATCGGAGTGCGGACCATCCACCAGCGCTTGGTCGCCGGTGTAGGCGTGAACGGTGGTCATCAGGCCCCGCTCCACTCCGAAAGCATCGTCGAGCACCTTCACCATGGGCACGAAGCAATTTGTGGTACACGAGGCGTTGGACACCACCAGGTGGTTGTCGGGGTCGAAATCGCTGTCGTTCACCCCCACCACGAAGGTGGCATCGGCCCCCGACGCCGGGGCCGACACGATCACCCTCGGGGCACCGGCATCCAGATGGGCGGCAGCCTTATCGCGAGCGGTGAAAAACCCGGTGGACTCCACCACGACGTCCACACCCAAGTCCTTCCAGGGCAAATCTGCTGGGTTGCGCTCTGACAGCACTTGCAGGACCCTGCCGCCGATGTCGAGCCCGCCGTCGACCACCGCAACCGGGTCGGCGAATCGGCCCATCACTGAGTCATACTGCAACAGATGGGCCATGGTCTCCAGGCTGCCCAAGTCGTTGACGGCCACGAATTCCAGATCGGCGCCAGCCTGTCTTGCCGCTCGAAAGAAGTTCCGTCCGATGCGGCCGAAGCCGTTGATGCCCACGCGAATGCTCATGCGGCTGAGACTAACGGCCCACCCGCCGAATTCTGATGATTGTGACTACAAAATCGCCCGCTTTCACCCCGTCCCAGCAATGCCTGCACGAGAATGAGCAAGGGAGCACGCGCCGACAGATTGTACACATCAGGGTGTATGATGGTGTCATGAGTCGCACCAACATCGACATCGACGATGAGCTCATTGAGCGCGCCATGCAGACTTTTGGGCTCCGCACCAAGCGACAGGCGGTACATCTCGCCTTGGAGCGCCTCTTGGGTGGAGGTCCGATGACCATTGAAGAGCAACTGGAAATGGAAGGTGTCGGCTGGGACGGCGACCTAGACACCATGAGGGCGAACCGGTTTGCCGATTGGGACAACGGTGCTGATAGCTGACACCTCCGCGTGGATCGACTTCTTGTCGGCAACGGGGTCACCCCAGGCGCAGAGAATGCGCCAGGCGATATCCAAAGGAGAGGTGATCACCCTTGATCCGATCCTGCTTGAGGTCATGGCCGGCGCCCGCCGAGATGCTGTCGCCCGAACCCAACGGCTGCTGGAGGCCCAGCAACATGAAGCGCTGTCCCCCAAGCTCGATTGGCTCGATGCGGCAACGATCTACCGGGAGCTCAGATGGAGGGGAATCACCATTCGCTTCCAAGCTGATGCGCTCATCGCGGCCGTCGCCATCCGCATCAACGTACCCGTGCTTCACCACGACCGCGACTACGGGCACATAGCCGAGCACACCCCCCTCCAACTCGTCGAAGTGTGATGTTTCGATTGGCAACCTGATGCGGATTGTCGACTTGTTGGAGCGTGATGCGGCGCTCTATTCCCAGCGGACTGCGGTAGCGGTCAGCGGGGGGCCATCGGTCACGTTTGAGGAGTTGCGAGACCGGGTTCGCCGGTTGGCAACCGGGCTTGAAGATGCCGGGGTGGGCCGGGGCGACCGGGTGGCGCTCATGGCCGACAACGGGCTGGTGTTTTTTGACGTCTATCTGGCCGCGGCCTACCTGGGCGCGGCAGCCGTCCCGCTGAACACCCAGCTCACCGACCCTGAGCTGGACTTCATCCTGTCGAACGCCGAGCCTTCCCTCACCGTGGCCACCAGCCAATATGCCCTGCGGGTGGGGGCGATCGGCTCCGCGGGACCGGTCATCGACTGCCAAAGCGATGCCTATGCAGAGATGCTGGCGTCGGTGCCGTTCACCGATCTGGATCGCGCCTCCGAAGATGACACCGCGCTGATTATCTACACCAGCGGCACCACTGGTCGACCCAAAGGGGCATGCCTCACCCAGCGGGGGCTGGCGTTCAACGGGATGACCATGGCATTGGTGCAGCGGTTTCGACCCGACGACGTGTACTTGTCGACCACGCCGCTGTACCACGTTGCCAGCGGAACGCGGGTGTGCTCCATGTTGGCCGATGGCCAGACCCACGTGGTGTTGCGCTCCTTCTCGCCGGAGTCGTTCTTCGCCGCGGTCGCCGAGCACCGGGTGACCATCTCGATCCTGGTCCCCGCCCAGATTCGCCGCCTCCTCAACCATCCGGGCTTCGAGGAGGCCGACCTCTCCAGCCTTCGCCTCATCGTCTACGGCGCGGCGCCCACCGCAGGGCCACTCATTCGACAGGCCCATGAGCGCTTCGGGTGCGGCCTGTACCAGGCGTACGGCATCACCGAGGGCATATCCAATATCGCCGGGCTGCTGCCTGAGGACCACGACCTGGCCCTGGCCACATGCCCCGAGCTGTTGGAATCGTGTGGCCGGGCGGTACCTGGCGTCCGGATCGAACTCCATGACGACAGCGGCGACTTCGTTGCCCCCGGAGAGGTAGGCGAGATCTGGGTAAAGAGCGAGAAGGTGATGGCCGGCTACTGGCGCGACCCCGACCAAACCGCCGAAGCCCTGGTCGACGGATGGCTGCGCACCGGTGACCTGGGCCGATTCGACGACGACGGCTACCTCTACATCGTGGGCCGGTCCAAGGACATGTTCATCAGCGGCGGGGTAAACATCTATCCCAGCGAGATCGAGGCGGTGCTCTATGACCACCCGGCCGTGGCCGAGGTGGCGGTGGTGGGGCGCCCCGACCCCGAATGGGGCGAGCGCCCGGTGGCGTTTGTCGAACTCCGACCAGATGAATCGCTCGACGGTCTCCTCGATTGGTGCCGCCAACGCCTGGCCAAGATCAAGGTCCCCGACGAGTTCATCGCCGTCGACAGCTTCCCCCGCACCGTCACCGGCAAGATCCGCAAAGTCGAGCTACGAGAGCACCTCGCCGCAAACTGACCGGATCAGGAAGTCAGCCCGCAGTGTTTGCCCAGAGCTTCGGCCGCCTCTCGGGTTTCGACGGGGTCATAGGAGACAACCACCACATTGACCACATCGGCCCCGGCTTCTCCCAGGGCCGACAGCGTGCTCCGTGTGGCGTCCCCATCGGTGAGGTCCAGCACGCCCGGTCTACCGGCACCGACTGCCGCTGGACAGTTGGTGGCCACGGTGAACGGATTATCTACCCTAGGCGAACTCTTGCGCTCCTCCCGTAAGAAGTCCACATGTTCCCGCAGGTCTTGCGGGGTCATTCGAGCGGCCAACCAGCCGTCTCCCACTGCGGCGGCCCGGCGGAGTGCGGGGCGGGAATGGCCGCCCAGGTAGATCGGCAGCGGCGACTGAACCGGCTTGGGCTGCATGTTGAGGGGCAAGAACGAGTGGGTCGCGCCCTCAAATGAGGGCTGGTCTTGCTCCCACAGCGCGCGCAAAATCTCGATTCCTTCCTCTAGCCGTTGCCGACGACGGGAGTAGTCGGCACCCAGGGCGTCGAACTCCTCGCGAAGCCATCCGAGGGTTGCTCCGAAGATCACCCTTCCCCCCGACAGGAAGTCGAGCGTGGCCACCGCTTTGCCGACGATCACCGGGTTGCGCTGGGGAAGCACGCAGGCGTTGACCATCAGTTTGATGGTGGACGTCGCCCCGGCAACGAAGGCCAAGGTGGTGAGTGACTCCATTCGGGGATTGTCGGTGGGATACGGATACTTCCCGTCGGCCATGGTCGGGTTCTGCGACGTGAACTCCACTGGAAAGGCAATGTGGTCACCCACCCACACTGAGTCCAATCCGGCTGACTCGGCGGCTCGAGCCACATCCACAATGTCCTGGGCTGTGGCCAAGCCTTCGTAGGGCAGACAGAGACCGATCCTTGGACCGCGATAAGGCAAGTTGTCTGACCCCATAGAGCCTGTTTCCTTTGATCAAGCTGTCAGCCGGACATTAGCGGGATCGCCTCAGCGCCGAACCGCTCAACCCGTGTTGTCGCCAGACCAAGACCGTCACTAGAAGCACCATGCGACGGTCATCACGACACCTGCGATGAGATCAAGACGGCATCGGGATCCGAGACCGTGGAAATGGTCGAACGGTCCCAGCTTCATAGAGAAGATCCCGCTACCGGGGCCAGATTGTGGGAAGCCAGTGAAGCAATGATGGCGAAAATCCGGGACGATGTCTGAGCGCTGTTCTGAAACCTCTCGCCCTACACGTTCAACTCTGTGACCTTCCCGTCCTTTGCCACGCAGAAGGCCGAGTCGTCGGATCTCACCGCACAATAGCCTTCAGATCTTCTCACAACCGACTTGTAAACACCCGCTACAGGCCCGAAGTCAACAACCCCATAATGCCAGCAGACAATGGCGTCGTCGGATCTCACCGCACAATTGCCGAAGCCACCAACCGAAACTGACTTGAAAGTGCCTGCGGGAGCATCAATCAACCTCTCTCCCCAAGTCGTATCCCCCCAGCAGACAATGGAATCATCGGATCTCACCGCACAAGAATGGCTTGAACCAACTGAAACTGACTTGAAAGTGCCTGCGGGAGCATCAAGCAACCCCACCTCGCTGGTATCCCCCCAGCAGACAATGGCGTCGTCGGATCTCACCGCACAACTGCCGTAGCCACCAGCCGAAACTGACTTGAAAGTGCCTGCGGGAGCATCAAGCAACCCCTTCTCGCTAGCCCAGGTACTCCCCCAGCAGACAATAGAGTCGTCGGATCTCACCGCACAACTGCCGTAGCCACCAGCCGAAACTGACTTGAAAGTGCCTGCGGGAGCATCAAGCAACCCCTTCTCGCTAGCCCAGGTACTCCCCCAGCAGACAATAGAGTCGTCGGATCTCACCGCACAACTGCCGTAGCCACCAGCCGAAACTGACTTGAAAGTGCCTGCGGGAGCATCAAGCAACCCCTTCTCGCTAGCCCAGGTACTCCCCCAGCAGACAATAGAGTCGTCGGATCTCACCGCACAACTGCCGTAGCCACCAGCCGAAACTGACTTGAAAGTGCCTGCGGGAGCTTTAATCAACCCCTCCCCGTCATAGCTGGTATTCCCCCAGCAGACAATCGAGCCGTCGAGTCTCACCGCACAATCATGGTCGACACCAGCCGAAAGCGATCTATACCGCTGGCGTGTCACAGTTGCTTCTGGCGCGAAGACCTCCACTCTGGCCCGGTCTATCACTCCCTCTCCATATTTTGAAAGCGCTGATACACTTACGACTACGCCCGGGTCTAGGTTCTTGGACTTGCGCTTGTCACACTGTCGGCCATCGCCCAAGAGAGCAGCGTCAAAATCAAGAACGGCAGATCGTACACTGCTCGACACCACTTGTTCAGAGATCAGCTCGCCTTCCAAACGAAAGCCTCCTCCGACAGGTCGCGATTCATTCAGACAACTGACCCTAATGACGTAACCGGTAATTGGTGCTCCATCAGTCCATGTGGGCGGACGCCAACCAACCGCGAACTTGCCGTCAACCACTTGAGATGTCCAGTCACTGCCATCCCCTGTGGGTCTGTCAGGAATTTTGTGTATCGGGCGTGATCTGAGGGTCCGCGGCCGGGTG
>JAPOVT010000040.1 GCA_026708015.1 bacterium | reverse complement strand
GACCACATCAAATGAAAACCATCACGACCGGTTACACAAAAAAACTGACAGACCCACGAACGTCACTGCTGCGCGGGAGTGGCACTTACAGTGCAAGCGTGTACACCTGACTCTTGCTCGCTGTTGGCTGCTGGCTGTGGACTTGAGTGATCGCTTCTGGGCTGGCTCGACTGGGCTGGTTTCTGTTTTCGGTTCCCGGTTCTCGGTTTTGGCAGGTTTTCGTCTTTTTCCGTTGTTGTTGGTGTGATTCGGTCTGCTGTGGTGCTCTGGCTGGTTGTCGGCCGTGTTCAGGCTGTGGTCGTGGCCGGTAGGCGCTCAGGGAGACGGCCAAAGGCAATCCGGCGGTACTGGAGGCGGGACCGTCGGGTTGCTGCGCTGGGCTGTCGACGGCGGCGGCCTTGCGGGAAGCGGGTTTGGGGGGTGCGGCGTCGCTGGGCTGTTGCCGTTGCCGATATGGCCGGTCTTGGACGAGTGAGGGCAATTTGGGGATTCGACCGGTGCTGGAAGCGGTTGCGACCGGTACTGAGGCGGGTTTGCGACCGATCGCGGCCGGTGGTGTGTTGCAAGATGTGGGGCGTGATCGAATTTGAAGGCCGTCGATGGGGGTTCTTGGCGAACGCGGCGCCTGCGGGCATCCTGGGGCTGGTCGTTGGATTGGGGGGCCGGGGTGGGGCGTTGTGGTGTTGTGGTTGGGCTGTATCCTTTGGGTGTGGCTCTGGTTGCTTCTCGTGGTCTGCCGACGCTGGAGGACGCCCGGCGGGCCGCTGTCGCGCTCGGGGAGGTTTTGGACCCCGGCGAGGTGCTGTTGTTCGGCTCGGTGGCCCAGGGCTCGCAGGGGCCCGGTTCGGACTTGGATCTGGTGCTGGTGTTCGACGACTTGGGCGACTACGCCGACCGGCGCTTGATCGCCGAGAATGCCCGGCGGACGGTTCTGGGGGCTACCGGGTTCGGCTGCGATGTGCGGGTCACCGACCGGCCCGAGTGGGAGATCCGCGCCCATCGGTGCCGCTCCACCTTCGAGGCCCACATCGCCTCTCATGCGGTCACGTTGGCCTCGCGGCCTCCGCGGGGCTGTATCTACTGGGACAAGGAGATCGGAATGGCGCCGTCTGACGCCGACCAGGCTGGCCGCAGCCTCAATAATGCGGTAAACGCGCTCACCAAACTCCTGATGGCCCTGGAGACCTCAACCAAAGAGCGCGACGCGGTGTTGGCCGGCGACCTGCGCGAGGCCGACAGATTGAAGCACAGCCGCCTGCTAAGTGTTTGCGAGCTGTCCCAGACCGTCATGGAGACCTCGCTCAAGGCCCTCGTCCACGCTCTCGAGGGCGACCACCCCGGCAAGGTCCACGGCGTCGGCCATCTGATCGACGCTGCCGGCGAACACCTCGCCCCGTCAGCCGCACACCGGCTCGCAGCCTGTTTGGGGCCCATCAGCCCCCATGACGCGTCGGTTTGGCGCGAGGCCGGAACCTATCCCGACGACATTGACATCGTCGGCGACCCCGACGACGCCACCGACGAGTTCTCGGCGCAAATGGCCCGAGCCGCCGCCGACATGGCCGACTGCTGCATCGGCCTCATCGAACACCGACTCGGCTACCCGCCCCCCGCCGCCCCACAGGCATTCAACCGGATCGACCAAATCCAACAAGAGCTCCCACCCCGCCTCCCCGAACGAGACGGACCCGGCCGAGGCCCACAACTCGACATCGGCATCTGACCCGCAAACCCGCACGCCACCCGCAAGGCTCCCGACCGAAAGTCGCAACGCCCCTTTCCCAACCAGGCGCATTTGAACAACGATCATGTGGTCATATGAGGTCCTCCAGACTGGGGACATACAGCCCTTGGCGTGCTTCTATCCCTCAACTGTCAGACCACCGTGGTAGAACGACGCACTGAGCAGGCCGCGAAAACCAGGAGGACGAATGTCTGAGCTGACCTATAAGAGGGAGCAGGACGCGGCGGTGACCTCGACTGATTGACCTTCATGACACAGAACGACATGAATCTTGACCAGGTGGGTCTGTCGGGAATTTTGTGTAACCGGGCGTGATGGTTTTCATTTGATGTGGTCGGCGATCCGGTCGCCGTAGTGGACGGTCAGGGTGTTCAGTATGGCCTTCCAGCCGTTGGTCTTGCCGGTGGGGTTGGGGTCTGTCAGGAATTTTGTGTATCGGGCGTGATCTGAGGGTCCGCGGCCGG
>JAPOVT010000039.1 GCA_026708015.1 bacterium | reverse complement strand
CAGAAGGCGTTGTATGACGGGTCTCGGGTGGATGTGTTGTTGGATAGGGATATTTTGCCTGATGTTGGTTATGTTCCGTTGAATGCTGCTCGCGGGTATGGGTTGTTGCGGGTGGTTGAGCCGGGTGGGGTGGTGGGTGCTCGTGATGTGGTGGTTTTGGGGGTGTTGCCGAATGATTTGCCGCGGGTGGCGGGGATTATTACGACGGTGCCGCAGACGCCGTTGTCGCATGTGAATTTGCGGGCGGTGCAGAATGGGGTGCCGAACGCGTTTGTGCGCGATGCGCTCGATGACGTGGCGGTCACCGGTTTGGTGGGTTCTCATGTGTATTACGAGGTGGGCAGGGAGGGTTATGTGCTGCGGGCTGCGTCTAAGGCGGAGGTGGATGCCCATCATGCGGCGTCGCGGCCGGCCAGGGGGCAGACGCCGGTGCGGGATTTGTCGGTGAGGGAGATCGCGGCGTTGGGCGGTGTGGGTTTTGATGATTGGGATGCGTTCGGGGTGAAGGCGGCGAACGTGGCGGAGTTGGGCGCGATGAGCGCGTTGGGCGAGGGGGTTGTGCCTGGTGGTTTCGCGGTGCCGTTTTATTTCTATGACGAGTTCATGGGCGGGGCGGTGTTGGCGGAGGAGACGGTTTTGGGCAAGAAGAAGGATCCGGATGCGAAGAAGGTGGTGCTTTCGGCGGGGACGACGCTTCGGGCGGCGGTGTCGGCGATGCTGGCGAACTCGCACTTCAAAACCGATTTCGCGGTGCAGGAGGAGATGCTCGGCGATTTGCGCAAGGCGATGAAGAGGGCGGCTGCGCCGGGGTGGATGATTGCTGCGTTGGAGGCGATGCACGCCTCGTTTCCCGAGGGCGCGTCGCTGCGCTACCGGTCGTCGACGAACAATGAGGATCTGCCGGGTTTCAACGGGGCGGGTTTGTACGACTCCAAGACCCAGGACCCCGAGGAGACGGTCTCTGAGGGTATTGACAAGTCGATCAAGGCGGTGTGGGCGAGTTTGTGGAACTTCCGGGCGTTTTTGGAGCGCGACCACCACCGGGTGGACCATCTGGCCACCGCGATGGGTGTTCTGGTGCATCCGAACTACTCGGGCGAGTTGGCCAACGGGGTGGCGGTGAGCTTCGACCCGGTCACCGGCCTCGACGGCATGTATTACGTGAACACCCAGTTGGGCGAGGATTTGGTGACCAACCCGAACGCGAGCTCGCTGCCCGAGCAGGTCCTGTTGGACTCGGCGGGCAAGGCCACCGTTTTGGCCCGCTCCAACCTCGCCGAGCCCAACAAGCTGTTCATGACCGCCGCGCAGATGGTGGAGCTGCGCGACAGCCTCGAGGCGATCCACGACCGCTTCAAAGCGCTGTATCGGCCCGCGGCCGGCGAGAAGTTCGCCATGGAGATCGAGTTCAAGATCACCGCAGACAACAAGCTCGCGATCAAGCAGGCCCGCCCGTGGGTGTTCAACGACCCGCTGGACCCGGTGTGCGTCACCGACGACACCGCCCTTTTGGCCGAGGCGGAGGCCAAAGCGGCCGACCCCTGGGGCGGGACCCGCCCCGACCTCGCCGAGATGTTCTCCCGCTCCTATCGCACCATGCTGGGCGAGGACGCCTACACCACCGCCCACATCAAAGCCCGCCCCGACAAACAAGACCCCAACTGGCAGGGCCCAGGCCCCAATGCGCTGTGGCAGAAGATCTACGCCGAGCTCGACCGCCTCCAAACCTGCCGCGCCCGAGGCGGCCCGCCCCCGTCGGACCCCGAGATCGCAATCACCGCCGGCACAGACACCACCGAGGGCAGCCCGGCCACGTTCACCATCACCGCCAACCCCGCCCCCACCGCGCCGCTGGCCGTCACCATCACCATCGCCCAGACCGGCGACTGGGGAGCGTCCACGGGCGCCAAGACCGTCACCGTCCCCACCGGCGGCACCGCCCAGTTCAGCGTCGCCACCGAAGACGACGGCGCCGACGAGGCCGACGGCTCGGTCACCGCCACCCTCAAAACAGGCACCGGCTACACCGTCTCGGGCGCCCGGGGATCGGCCACCGTCGCGGTGGCCGACGACGACGTCCCCGAGATCAGCGTGACCGCCGGCACAGACATCACCGAGGGCAGCAGCGCGTCGTTCACCATCACCGCCGACCCGGCCCCGGCGGCACCGCTGGCGGTGTCGGTGGCCGTCACCCAGCAGGGCGATTACGCGGCGGCGGGCACGACAGGCGCCAAGACCGTGACCGTCCCCGCCGGCGGCACCGCTGTCCACACCGTGGCGACAGTGGACGACGGCGCGGACGAGGCCGACGGGTCGGTCACGGTCACTGTCGGCGCGGGCGCTGGTTACACGGTGTCGTCCACTCAGGGCTCCGTGTCGGTGGCGGTGGCCGACGACGACGCCCCGGCCCAGACGCCGCCGGTGAAGGTGTGCAAGACCGCCGACGCGGCGCTTTTGGCCCGGGTGGCGGCCAAGACCGCCGACCCGTGGAACGGCGCCCGCCCCGACCTGGTGGACACGTTCACCCGCTCGTATGACACCATGCTGGGCGAAGACGCCTACACCGTCGCCCTGCTCAAGGCAAGGCCCGACCGCCAGGAGGCGAACTGGCAGGGCCCCGGCCCCAATGCCCTGTGGCAGAGCATCTACGCCGAGCTCGACCGCCTCCAAGCCTGCCGAGCAGCGCCACCGACACTAGACCCGCCACCCCCGCCCCC
>JAPOVT010000038.1 GCA_026708015.1 bacterium | reverse complement strand
AGCGGTCTTGCGTTCCCGATCGGGCAGGAGCGGATCGTCGGAGGGGCTGTGGGGAAACGTTCCCTCGGCCATGCCGATCAGAATTGCCCGATCCAGCTCCATTCCCAGCGAGGCGCCGATCTCCTCGGTGAGCATCCCGTGCCCGACTCGGCCCACCCTCCCGGTGCGTGCGCCTAACTCCGAAATCAGGGTGTGTCGGAATGTGGTTGTTCGGGGACGGTGTTCAATCTCGTCTAGGTTGGCCAAACGGTCGAGGATTCCCTCGATTTTGTTGGCGGATTCCTGCTCGGTTGCGGGCCAGTGCTGCCGGGTCTCCTCGTCGCCGAGATAAGTGTGGATCAGCTCCATGATCCAGTCGCACCAGTCTTTCCAGGTGGCTGGCTCCGGTTCAGGAGACAGGTCGCTGATGATCTGGGTCGGCCTCTCGGCGCCGCCGCTCAACCCGTCCCTCCATCCGATCGGGATCGCGCTGTTCTTGTTGGGCGGCATTCCGCTGCTCTTCGGCGTACCGGTTGAGCCGCGTCTCCCACTGCTCGGAACCCCGGGCCACCCCGGCCCGGCGCGACACCCGCTCCCACGCCATCACCAGATCAGCGGCCAGCGTGGGCTGGTCATTGGATTCTTCCTCACGAGACACGGTGGCAGAGACCACTGATAGCAGGGCGAACACCTCGTCTCGGCGGAAGTCACGGCCATCTAGGTTCAACATGGCTACGAGCCCCCGGCCCACCAGCGAATCGGCCAGGGTGCGCCCGCCAGGACCGTTGTATTGGATGCCCGCGGCATCGAGATGATCGTGAAGCTGGCGGATCACTTTTTCGCCACCGCCGCACAGCACGGCGATGCGGCTCAATGGGATGCCTTCCCGGGCCGCGTCGACCACTTCTCGGACCGCCACTCGGACTTCCTCATTGGCGCTGGAGGTGGTGATGATGCGCTGGCCGTGGGGTGGGCTGGTCTCGGACAGCGGGTCGACAACTGCACCCATGCGGCTGATCGACTCTATAACCGCGCCATCGGCCTTCTCGCCTCCGGTCAGCCCGCCGATTACCGCCACCGGCGCTGCCTCCGACAATGCGGCGACCAAAGAACCCTGTGATCGGGTGACCCGCTGTGGCAGGTGGATGATCACCGGGCCGAATCCGTGAAGGATGTTACTGACCGAATCCAACTTCAATGCGTTGATGGCCAGTTCATTCAGATCGTGGCCGTCGTACCACTTCGGCTTAAGCACCTCTCCCACTTGGCGGCAGATGCGGACCACATCGCCGGCCCGACGGCTTTGAGACGCCAGGGTGTCGAGTTGCTCGTCGGACAACTCCCGCAAGTCCCGGTAAGACCGCACCAAGGCTTGCTCGGTGGCGGGGTGTCGGGCCGAGGCCTGGAACAGGCCGGGGTCGGTGTTCAGCACGCTCCGCACGGTCGCGCTGAGCACCGGTCCAGAAAGCGGCTTGCGCTCATGTTCCATCGCCATTTGCCGTCCAGCTAGGCGTTCAGCCAGGTCGAAAGGCTTGAGGAATTCCACCGCGGCAATCCCCGGGACCTTGGCCCCCAGAGCCCGTCGAGTCCCCAGCTTGGCGATATTGGAGGGCACTACCACCGTTACCGGCGACAGCGGATCGCCCTGCTTGAACGCGGCGATCTGCTCGCCTAGCCGCTCGGTGGCGGACGGTCCGTAGGGGGTCCAGACGACCTTGACGCTCACGGGTCAGACTCTAGAGAACCCCGGTGACAGTTCCCCGAGCCGCTGGCCGCGGTAATGGTCAGGGTCCGAGGAGGGCGGCGGGGACCACGGCGATGCCGTCATTGCGGCGGTAGGCGGTTGGTCCGGTGGTGATGATGGCCGCATCAAGGAGGTCGTCGCCGATCTCGTCGCGCAGCCAATGGAGATGGCGCACGTCTTTGCTGCTCACCGTCTGGGAGAGCTTGGTCTCGATGGCGACAACCCGGTCGTCGGGTCGGACCACAATAAAGTCGATCTCCCGCGTGTTCCCCTGCTTGCGGAAGTGGCCGACCGAGGCCTCTGCGGCTTGGGCGTACACCCGAAGGTTGAGGGCCATGAGCGATTCGAACAGATGGCCGAGCAGCGAGCCGTCGCGGGCGATGGGCGGCCCCGCGGTTTGACCGTCGAGGAGGGCGTCGGCGCTGATACCCAAGAGGGCCACCGCCAGTGCGGGATCGGCCAGTTGGTGCTTCGGCCCGCTGGTTAGCTTGGCCAGGCGGTTCCGGGTGGGCATCCAGGCTGGGACCGGGTCGAGCACCCAAAGCCGCTCAAGGGTTTCGCTGTAGGGAGCGGTGGACTGTCGGCTGGGTTTGTCACCCTGCCCACTGGTGGCGGCATCGCGGATGACTTCGTAGGAGGCGGTGGTGGAGGAAGCTGCGGCGCAGGCGGTCATCCACCGCCTGAGCGCCCCCGGATTGCGGATCGATCGCCCGGCATCGGCAAAATCGGTGTCGATGATTCGACTCACGTAACCGTTGAGGGCGGCTCGGTTGCCTCGGCGAGTCTCGTGCGGCATACCAGGGAATCCTCCGGTGGCAATTGCGTCCACATAGTCACTCAGTCCTGCTTCGGTGTCGCCGCTGATGTTGGGACGCGAGCCGGCGAGCAATGAGGACAGGCTCACGGTCGGGGTCTGGAATACCGGTGTCCACCATCGCTCGACGAGAGACATGGGACGCATCCGGACGCTGATGATGCGGCCGGCCCCGGAATGGGTTGGGCGAGTGGAAGGCGATGCCGACCCGGTGAGGATGAATCTGCCCGGGCGGCGGTCGGCATCGACGGCGCGTCGATGGACACCCCAGAGGGGGGGGTACGGCGCCCCCTGC
>JAPOVT010000037.1 GCA_026708015.1 bacterium | reverse complement strand
ATCAATGACATGGTTACCTCCTAATCGAGGTGACCGGCCAAAAGGGGGATGCTCATGCCTTGCTCGATGGCGCTAAGTGTCCAAGCTCGTGCAGCGTCATCGGGCCATCTCCCCACGGCTTCGAGGCAACCCAACGATGCCTGGTAAGCGTGTCTTTCCTCTTTGGCAGTGATCTGCTTTGTCATGGCGAAAGCAGTCTCTTGACGGCCTCGACATACTCTTCAACGTCGTTGGCAACATCTTGAGGATCGAGGTTGCCAGGAGGACCAATATCACCGTAAGCCTTGTGCTTGCGCATGTTGTTTAGGTCAATGAGCAAGTCACCCACATCGGGTAGGCCATGAACCGAGGCAAGTTGCCGAGCTTCTTGTTCTTTCCTGGGGTGACTTCCAGGTCGGGGCAGCCCCAAAATGCAAAGCAGCCGCAACCACGCAAGCTTCGAGACAGTAAAGGCCGCACAAAGACAGGTCAGCCCAATCCACTGGGTCATCCCACGAGGCAAGCACCTTCTCAAGATGGTTCAGTGCTATCTGGAAGGATTCTGCTGCTGTCTGCTCCATTTGGGAATCCCCGCTTCTATTTCGGCGGATCAAATCCAATACGCAATCTACTTGCCGCTGAAGCAAGAGCAGCGACCAATACGGCTCACACTAAGTTGCAATAGTCTGGGGCATGGCCCAAAACCAGGCTGACGAGCGCTACATGATCTTGTCTTCGGACACCCATGCCGGCGCCCAGACCCGAATCTACAAGGAGTTCTTGGATCCCGCCTGGCACGACGAGTTCGACGCCTGGGAGGCGGCCATCACCAATCCGTGGGTCGACCTGCGGGACATGGATGCGGCCAAAGTCAACTGGGACTGCGACGCCCGCACCGCGGCCTGCGACGCCGAGGGCATTACCGGTGAGGTGCTGTTTCCCAACACGCTCACCCCCTTCTACGACATCTTGGTTCACCTTTCCGGCGTGCCCGACACTGCTACCGCCTATGCCCGCCGGTGGGCTGGTCTGCAAGCCCACAATCGCTGGCTGGTGGAGTTCTGCGGATACGAGCCCATACGGCGCAAGGGCCTCATCCAATTGCTGCCCAACGACCTTGACGACGCCATTGCCGAAGTGCGGTGGGCGGCCGAGACCGGGGTGATCGGCGGGGTGATGATCCCCGCCATCCCGCCAAACCATGTGGTCGAGCCGTTCTTCCACCCCCGCTACGACCCGCTGTGGGACGTGTGCAGTTCGTTGGAGATGCCGGTTCACCAGCACATGGGCTCGGGCTGCCCCGATTTGGGGGACGATCCGGTGGCGTGGGGAATCACCATGGCCGAGTACGAGATTTGGCCCAAGCGCACACTTATCCACCTCATTCTGGGCGGGGTGTTCGAGCGTTTCCCCGACCTGCGGGTGGTTTGGACCGAAATGTGGGGGATGCGGTGGGTGCTCGAAGAGCTGAGCCGCATCGACCAGCGGCTCCGCAATATCCAGAGCCAGTACGCCAACGACCCCCGAGTGCTCAACTATGCCCCCACCTTCGGCTCCGACACGGTGGACAGCTTGACGCTGTCGCCCAGCGAATACTGGCAGCGAAATTGCCGCATCGGAGCCTCCATGCTGCCCCGGGCCGAGGTCCAGTACCGCCATGCGGTGGGAGTGGACACCATCATGTGGGGGGCCGACTTCCCCCACGATGAGGGCTCCATCGGCTACACCACCGAAGCGTTGGCCGCCACCATGTGGGACGTGCCGGAAGACGAGTGTCAAAAGATGCTCACCGATGTGGCCGCCGAGCTCTACCGCTTCGATACCGAGGCCCTGGCTCCCATCGCGGCCCGCATCGGCCCCCCGGTGGCCGAGGTTCACACACCGCTAGATGAGCTGCCGGAGTCCAAGAGCCTGTCATTCAACACCGACCCCCCACTTGAATCGGTGATCACCTTCTAATCGCTCCAGCGTCGCTTCATAATTCCTGCTGAGGGGGTGTGTGGGGAGCGTTAGCGTTGCGATGTGGTGGTGATGCTGGGGGATATTGTCGATGAAGAGCTCTTGGCTCGGGCGGTGGCCGATGGCTATGTCTCGGCCCGTAGCGAAGAAGGGCTGATCGTCTACAACTACACGGCAGCTGCGCAGTACTCGGGGACGTGGAACGAAGCGACGCTGGTGTGCCGCGGGCTAATTGCAGATGCCGATGGGAGGGTGGTTGCCCGCCCGTTTGGGAAGTTCTTCAACCATGATGAGCCGCAGGTACCCGTCATGCCCTCGGACGCAACCATGATCGTCACCGAGAAGTGGGACGGGTCGTTGGGCATCCTCTACACGGCTTTGGACGGCACCAAGCGGATCAGCACCCGGGGGTCTACTCGCTCAGACCAGGCGCGGGAAGGGACCCGCATCTGGCGAGAGAAGTATGAGGGTCTGGACTTCGGGCCGGGTGTGACCCCGTTGTTCGAGATCGTCTACCCCTCGAACCGGATCGTTGTGGATTCCGGGGAATGCGCGACCTCGTGCTGTTGGCGGTGATCGACAACGCCACCGGCGCTGATCTGCCCCTTGAACGCTATGACTGGCCGGGCACTCAAGCTGCGCAGATCAGGTTCGAGACTCTGGCCGATCTTGCCGCGCATATGGAACGCCCGCGTCCTAGCGAGGGTATCGAAGAGGGATTCGTGATCCGTTTCGACACCGGTCCCGCCGAGCCACATCCTCGAATCAAAATGAAGTGGGCCGACTACCTGGAACTCCACAAAATCGTTACCGGGTTGACTGGCACTGCCGTTTGGCGGGTTGCCGCGGTTCGCGCCATGGACGAACGAGGAATGCCGGCCAAGCGGATCGCTGCTCGGCTGCACCTGGATCCGTCTGTTGTCGAGGGAATGCTGCGGCAGACCGATGCGGTGAAGGCGCTATTTGAAGTCGTCCCCGATGAGTTCCACGGGTGGATCAAAGGGACACTGGCCCAATTCGAAAAGGAGGCTGCGGCACGTATCGCACTGTGCGAATCGTTGGTGGCCTGCGCTGAGTCCGAATCCGACGGCTCGGACCGCGGGTTCGCGGCAGCCGCCCAGCGGTTTGCCGCTGACAATGGTGTGCATCCTGGAATCCTGTTTGCGTTACGCAGGGGAAAGCCTGAGGCCTACGCCTCCATCTGGTGGGATCTCAAGCCCGACGCCGATTCAGACACTCCTGCCGTCGGTTGGGAGACCCATCCGCCAGTTGCTGGCTGACCGTGCCATTGATGTGGTTGTCGGCACGGACAATGTGAGGTGGCCGTTGGCCGCTGCTACGGTCATCGCCCGTGCCGGTCACTAAACAGAATGTTATTGAACGGTGCTTCAATTCCGAGGTCCGATTGCCCTACGAGCTTCGGCTGCATGACTTCACATCGGCGATGCAGGACGTTTACGACTTCTTTTTCGACGTAAACTCACATTTGACCGACAAAGGCCTGGGACGCTTGGAGGACACGCTGCGGAAGGCCAATCTGTCCGGAACGCTTTCTGACATGGTCACGGCCAGTCTGGCCAAGCATTCCAGAGTCCTGACCCAGAATCGCTATCACAACGGACACCCTGATCTGATCGTGCAGAGTAGGTTCGCCAACGACTCAGTGAAAGCTGGGGATGAGGGTGTCGAAATCAAGACAACCGTGAAGAAGGGTGGGGCAGTCGACACCCACGGAGCGCGAGAGCAGTGGCTCTGCGTCTTTGTCTACGAAGTCGACAACAAGACTGAGCCAGCCATTGATCGCCGACCGCTGAGGTTCACCGAGGTGTATCTCTCGCATGTGCAGATCGACGACTTCCGAAGGAACGAACGAGGCGAGTTAGGCACACGAACGGCAACTCTCCACAGGGAAGGCATTCAGAAGCTGCGAGGCAACTGGGTCTACCTCGATGCGGGGTCAGTAGACGACACCGAGCCGATGCAGGGTTCGTAGTCCCTCAGCAACGGGATGGCAGCCTCGGCGAGCCGCAGATATTCGGGATCGGACTCCACCCCAGCGCTCGCGTAGCCGAGGCGTTCGGCCGCTGCGATTGTGGAACCCGATCCTGCAAATGGATCGAGAACGACGCCCTCACCCATCGGCAAGATTGCACGTACTACTTGGCGCAGAAAGGCCTGAGGCTTGAGGCTCGGGTGCGGGGCTAGTTGCCTTTCGTCGGGCCGGGTCGGAGCGGATGTGATGACATCGCCGAAGGGTCGATCTTGCGAGACGCGCCGCAGTCCCCCAGTGCCCCACCTGCGCAAGTTGTCCTGCACTCGCCCTTCAAGCGGCTTGCGGAACAGCAGCCACGGTTCCCACTTAGACCTTGGCATAACGGTCACGTCAGAAAACTCTTCGTGGGCGTTCTTCGGCCGGTCGCCACCCCGCATTGTCATCACAAGCCTGACTACCTCTCCCCGCCTCTCGAAACCCGAATGGCACACCGCAACTGCCACCCGATGCGAAAGGAGGGGATTCGACGCGACAAGCACATGGGCACCAGGCACCAGCACACGAAGAAGGGCGTCAGCCCAAGTGGAGAAGAAGCGATCCAAGGCATCTAGATCCGAGGGCGTCAGCGTGGTGAATCTGGGCACTGGGGAACGCTGATGGCCGTCGAAGGCAGGCGGGAGGCGCCAAACGCCCCCACGACCGCGACGAAGTTTCCGCTGTTGGTCCGGCTGGTATTCAACAAGCCCATAGGGAGGGTCGGTGACGACACCATGGACCGAGTTTGAGGGCTGGTCAGCCAGCCAGTCCAGGCAGTCGCCATGAAATAGGGTTGCCCGGCCTATCTGGAAGGCCGCGGGCCACGCCGAACCGAATACGGCCTCAGCTGAGCTCATAGACGCCACGCTGTACTCTTCTGAACTGCTTGGCTGGCCCTGTGTTGAGATTGAGATAGCTGCGAACCGACGACTCTGCGACCGTAGTTCCAAGTTGAGCTTCAACTGCGGCATGGATGTCCTTCACACTCATCGCACTTCCGGCATCGGTCAGAGCATCGCCAACGGCGTCGCGCACCTGACCAGGCCTCAGGCGATTCTGTTTGGAGGGGGAAGCAACGACCACGGAGCAACCGTAGACGTCTAGACGTCAAAAGTGGTGGACCACGCGACCGCGAAACCAGCATACGAAAGTGGAGTGACGCTTCAACTCAGCGACGATGGGTTTCGAGGGGTTGGCTACGCTGGGGGCTGATGAGAAGGATCACCTCATGATCACGGGGATGAACCATGCGGTGCTGTATGTGCGCGATGCCCGGCGCCAGCAGCAGTTCTATGCCGATGTGCTGGGGTTCGAGACCATCATCGACGAACCGGGGCAGTTCGTGTTCATGCGGGCCCCGGCGTCGGAGAACCACCACGACATTGCCTTTTTCTCCATTGGCGACGGGGCAGAGCCGTCGTCGGCGGGCCGCCGGTCGGTGGGGATGTACCACATCGCCTGGGAGGTACCGACCCTGGAGGAGTTGGTCGACATCCGCCAGCGGCTAGTGGATGCGGGCGCTCTCTACGGCGAGAGCGACCACGGAGCCAACAAAAGCCTTTACGCCAAAGACCCAGACGGACTGGAGTTCGAGGTGATGTGGCTGGTGCCGGCCGAGCATTGGGGCGACGAGGAGAACGAGGCCATCATCCGGCCGCTGAATCTTGCTGAGGAGCAGCGCCGCTTTGCCGCGTTGGCCGCGGACGACTGACCGCCATGAACTTCACCAACCAGTACTGCTACTTCTACGAAGACGACCTGTTCGTGGACACCGATCGGGATGGCTTCCGTCGGCGGGTCATAACCGGAGACGGCCTTCAGCTCTGCTTTTGGCGCATCGCCGGTGGGGCCACTGGGTCGTTCCTGCACCGCCATGAAGACCACGAACAGCTCGGCATTATCGTTCGAGGCAAGCTCGACTTCCGCATCAACGACGATCCCGACAGCACCGAGCGGGTGGTGCTGGGCGAGGGCGAGGCCTATATCGCGCCCAAGGGGGTGTGGCACGGTGACTCGGTGTTCATCGGCGATGACGAGTACGGCGAGTGCTGGATACTCGACGTGTTCGCCCCGCCCCGCGACGACCTGCTCGCAGGCTAATCAATGTCCGACTGGCGGCTGGCCGTTGACATCGGGGGGACGTTCACCGATGCGGTGCTGTTGGACGCCGCCACCGGTGAGGTAACTGTCAACAAGGCCCTCACTACCCCGGCCGCCCCCCTCGAAGGGGTACAGGCCGCGGTGGGCCAGCTCTTGCGGCGAGCTGAGGTAGCTCCCGGAGAGATCACTGCTCCCATCGTCCACGCCACCACGCTCATCACCAATGCCCTCATTGAGAATAAGACCGGTCGGGCCGCCCTGGTCACCACCACCGGTTTCGGCGACACCCTGTTGATCCGCGACGAGCACCGCTACGACATGTACGACCTCCAGATCGAGTTTCCCGATCCGCCCATCAGCCGGGAGCTCACTTTCGAGATCGACGAGCGCACCGCGGCCACCGGGGAGGTGCTGGTGGTTCCGTCGGCGGCCAGCATGGCCGCGCTGGTGCGAGGGCTGGAGGCCGCCGACGTCGAATCGGTGGCGGTATGCCTGCTCAACTCCTACGTCAACCCGGCCAACGAGCGGCTTCTGGCTGATGAGCTGCGCCGGGAGCTGGGAGTGCCAGTGTGCGCTTCGGCCGATATCTCGCCGCAGATCAGGGAGTACCCCCGCATGATCACCGCGGCCTGCAACGCGGCAACCATGCCCATCATTGGCCCGTATCTGGACGAGCTTCAGAAGTGGCTGTCAGCCGAGGGGTTCGGCGGTTCGGTGCTGATGATGCTGTCCAATGGCGGGGTGGTGTCGGCCGATGACGCTGCTGCCGCCCCGATCCGGCTGGTGGAATCTGGACCGGCCGCCGGCGCTCTGGCCGCCCGGTGGTTTGCCCGCCGCATGGGGGAGGAGAGATTGCTGGCCTTCGACATGGGGGGCACTACCGCCAAGGCTGCCCTGGTGGAGGAGGGAGAGCCAGCGCTCACCAACACCTTCGAGGTGGCCCGGCGGTACCGGTTCAAGAAGGGGTCGGGCTTTCCGGTGTCGGTGCCCTCGGTCGACTTGGTGGAGATCGGCGCGGGGGGCGGCAGCCTGGCCCACCTCGACCAGTTCGGCCTGCTCAAGGTGGGTCCTGAGTCGTCGGGGGCCGATCCTGGTCCGGCGTGCTACGGCCAGGGCGGCGATCAACCGGCGGTGACCGACGCCGACGTGGTGTTGGGCCTGCTAGACCCCGATGCCTTTCTGGGTGGCGACATGCCCTTGGATGCCGGGCTGGCGCAGTCCGCCGTCGAGACCTTGGCCGATGGTCTGGGCCTCTCGATCACCGACACCGCGGCAGGGATGTACGAGGTGGTCAGCCAGAACATGGCCGCCGCCGCCCGCATGCACGCGGTAGAGCGGGGGGTGGATCTGCGGGGGGTCACCGTGCTGGCTTTCGGAGGGGCCGGGCCGCCCCACGCCTGCCGGGTAGCCGAGCTGCTGGACTCGGATCGTGTGGTGTTCCCGATCAACGCCAGCGTGCTGTCGGCGTTCGGGACCCTGGTGTCGCCGGTGCGCATCGACCTCGCCCGATCCATGCCAGTGAAGCTGGCCGAGCTGGCACCCACGGAGCGGGACGGTCTGCTGGAGGAGCTGCGGGAAGAGGGCCGCCGGGTGCTGCTCAGCGCCGGCGTGCCCGAGGCCGACATCAGGTTCCGCTACGGCATCGACGCCCGCTACACCGGCCAGGGCAATGAGATCACCGTCTGGGTGGGAGAAGGGGATACCTGGTCGGCCTCCGAAGACGAGGTGGTGGGGGCGTTCGAGTCGGAATACCGCCGCATCTACGGCATGACCATCGACGACGTGGCCATTGAGGTTGTCACCTGGCGCCTGTCAGCCCGAGCCGACCCGGCCGAAATAGCTGATGCCGAATCGCCGCCGACCGCCGCCAACCGCTCTCCTAAGCCAGTATCCACCCGCACGGCAGTATTCGGCCGAGAGGAAGACGCGATCGAAGTCCCGGTTTACCGCAGGGCCGACCTGGCGATCGGCATGTCCTTTGCTGGCCCAGCTTTGGTGGAGGAGCGGGAGACGACGTCGATCATTCGTCCCGGATGGGAGGTATCGGTTTCTTACGACGCTTGTCTCGTCGCGGTTCGCGATCAAAAACCGCCTCCCAAATAACGATCTCAGCGAGAAACCAGAGCAGCTCTATGAATAAGACCACAACAAGCCCAAAGAAAGCCTCCGCTTACGATCCTATTCAACTTGAAATCCTGTGGCAGTCGCTCATCTCGGTGGTGAACGAGCAGGCCCGGGCGCTCCAGCGGGCCGCATTCAGCCCCATCGTGCGCGAGGCCGGCGATCTGGCCAACGCAGTGTTCGACAAGCGGGGGCGCATGGTGGCCCAGGCGGTGACCGGCACCCCCGGTCACATCAACTCCCTGGCCATTGGCGCGGCCAACATGCTCGATGAGTTCCCCCCTGAGGCCCTCGAGCCCGGCGACGTGCTGGTTACCAACGACCCCTATCTCACTGCGGGCCAGCTGTTGGACGTGACCGTGCTGGTTCCGGTGTGGCGTGCTCCGGCCGCCGGGGGCGCCCCTGTGCCCATCGCCTACTTCGGTTCCACCATTCACCACACCGACGTGGGCGGCTACGGCATCGGCGCGGGGGCCCGGGACTGCTTTGAAGAGGGACTGTGGATCCCCATCTGCAAGCTCATGAAGCGCGGCGAGCGCAACGAGGACGTGTGGAAGTTCATCTTGTCCAACGTCCGCCAACCCGACCACATGGCTGGCGACCTGCACGCCCAGATGGCATCGGGGGAGGTGGGCGCCCAGCGGCTGGCCTCCCTATGCAACGCCTACGACCTCGACGACATCGAGGAGTTGGCCGATGAGATCATCGACCGATCCGAGGCAGCCACCCGGGCTAGTATCGCCGAGTTGCCCGCCGGTGAGTACCAGGCCGACGCGGTACTGGATCTGGCCGACGGCAGCCGCATCGACATTGTGTGTTCGTTGCGGGTGGACCCCGATGTCGGGGAGATCATGGTGGACTACGGCGGCACGTCGGAGGCCAGCCCGTGGGGCATCAACGTGGTCCGCAACTACACCCACGCTTACACAACGTTCACGGTGCGCTCGGTGCTGAACCCGGAGATTCCCAACAACCATGGCAGCCTGGCCCCGATCAAGATGACCGCCCCCGAGGGGTCAATCGTGAACGCGGTCCTGCCCCAGCCGGGCACCGCCCGCCACGTGGTTGGGATGTTCTTGCCCAACGCCCTGCTCAAGGCCCTGGCCCAGGTCAAGCCGGATGAGTCCATGGCCGAGGGGGCGGGCGCGGTCTGGACCATGCAGGTGAGCGGCAACCACGACGACGGCACCCCGTTCATCACCGCCATGTTCACCTACGCCGGAGGGGTGGGAGCCCGGGCGTCCAAGCCGGGCTTGGACGCCTGCTCCTATCCCACGGGGGTGAGCGCGGTGCCCATCGAGGTGGTGGAGGCCTCTGCACCGGTGCGCTTTTCTCGCAAATCACTGCGCCCCGGCTCTGAGGGGCCGGGGGCCCAGCCCGGCGGCAAGGGCCAGACCATCGAGTTCAGCGTGGACACCTCCCAACCTTGGCTGCTCAACGCGGTGACCAGCCGCCTGTCCGACCCGCCGAAAGGCATCTTCGGCGGCGGCCCCGGAGAGGCGGGTTCGTTCCAAGTGAACGGCGAGCCGGTTACCACCCAGAGTCGGATCACCCTCGACCCCGATGATGTCGTGCGCCTCGACCTTCCCGGCGGCGGAGGCTACGGACCTCCCAGTGACTGATCCGGTCGCCTTCTCGTCCGTTTGGGAACGAGCGGTTGAACGTGGTGGCGATGCCGCCTTTCTGATTTTCGAGCGGCCCGACGGGACCACAGCTTCCTGGACCTATGAGCAGTTCGACGCCACCATCGCTGGTGTTGCCGCCGGACTGATCCAGCGGGGGGTGGCTCCCGGCGATTCAGTACATCTGGCGCTGACCAACACCCCGGCATTCGTGGCCCTGTGGCTGGCCGCCAACCGGCTGGGGGCGTGGATCGTGCCGTCCGATCCCATGGGCAAGGCACCGGAGTTGGCCGACCACATCGAGCGCACTCGGCCCAAGGCCGGCTATTGCGCTACCAGTCGAGCCGATGTCTACCGCCAGGCTGCCGAAGTGAGTCCCGATTTTGCCATCACCGAGCTGGACGAAGCCAGCGCCAGCCTTGATGCGCTGATTGGGAATGCCCGGGTGGATTGGCCCGCAGTGGATATTCGGGACCGCGCCGCGGTGATGTTCACTTCGGGGACCACCGGGCGTCCAAAGGGGGTGGAGATTACCCAGGCCAACTACGCCTTTTGCGGACAGGTCATGGCCAAGCGGGCCGATCTGGCCCCTGACGACCGCCAGTTGGTGGTGCTGCCCCTGTTCCACGCCAATGCCCAGTACTACTCCTTCGCCTCGGCCATCTGGACAGGGGCCTCAGTGGCGCTGATGCCCTCCTTTACTGCCAGCGGGTTTCTGGCCCAGGCCGCCCGCCATCACGCCACCTGCGCCAGCCTATTCGCCGCCCCGATGCGGATGATCCTGGCCCGAGGCACCCCGGTCAACGGTGTCGGGCTTCGCCACTGCTGGTACGCCCAGAACATTGCCGACGATCAGTACGAAACCCTGGCCGCTTGGTTCGGATGCCGGCCCCGCCAGCTCTACGGCATGACCGAGACCATCCCCGCCGTGCTTACCGAGCCGGCCGACAACCCCGTGCCGTTCTCCATGGGAGAGGTCACCCCCGGCTGCCAGGTGATCGTGCGCGACGGCGAAGTACTGGTCGGGGGACAGCCCGGCTCGACGCTGTTCGCCGGCTACCTGGACGATCCAGAAACCACCGCGGCCTCGTTCACAAACGACGGCTGGTTCCGCACCGGCGACCGAGCCCGCGTCGAAGTTGATGGACGCCACTACTTCGACGGCCGGCACTCCGATGTGCTCAAAGTGGCGGGGGAAAACGTCTCCATTGTGGAGGTGGAGTCGGTGCTGGCCAGCCACCCCGCGGTATTGGAAGCCGCGGTGGTGGGCGCGCCCGACCCGATACGCGACGAGGTGCCGGTGGCCTTTGTGGTCCCCGCCGACCACGCCACACCCCCAACCCATGAAGATCTGTCGTCTTGGTGCCAAGAGCGGCTGGCCAAGGCCAAACTCCCCCGGTCGTTTACGCTGATGGACGAGCTGCCTCGAACCAGCGTGGGAAAAATCCGCAAATTCCTGCTACGACAAGAGGCGGAGGCGACAAGGGGGTGACCACATGACCATGTTGACCAACGATTTGTTGGTGTCGTTCGACGATTCCATCACTGATGTCGCCACCGCGGTCACCCTTCCCCCCGAGATCTACACCTCAGAGGAGTTCCTGTCCTTTGAGCGTCAGGCGCTGTTTGAGCACGAGTGGTGCTGCGTGGGGGTGGCCAGCCGCATTCCCGAAACGGGCGACTGGTTCACCGCCACGGTGAGCACCGAGCCCGTGATCGTGGCCCGCCAGCGAGACGGTGGCATCGCGGCGTTCTCAGCCATCTGCCGCCACCGCGGTATGCAGGTGGTGGAGGGGGAGGGCAACAGCCGCTCCTTCCGGTGTCCGTACCACCACTGGAGCTACCGGCTGGACGGCCGACTGATGGGTGCCCCGGCCATGGAGCAAACCGAGGGCTTCGACAACGACGACTGGGGCCTGCCCAATCTGGCGGTTGAACTGTGGCACGGGTTCATATTTGTCAACTTCAATCCCGACGCTTCACCCTTGGCTCCCACCTTGGAGCGGTACGAGCCGTACCTCACCAACTACGAGCTCGACAACTGCGTTTGTCCGGGCACCTTCACGCTCGAAGACCTGCCCTGGAACTGGAAGGTCATGTTCGAGAACTTCAACGACGGTTACCACGCCAACCGCCTCCACCAGGTGATCCAAGACTTCTGCCCCTCAGAGATGGCCCGGTTCCCAGTGCCCTGGTCGGACGACTCCAACGTGATCTTCCGGGAGAACGGCTACACCCACATCGACGGCGGGTTCAACGCCACCCGCAAGGCCCTGCTGCCGGTGTTCCCACAGCTCACCGAGGAGGAGCGGTGGCGGTCGACGTTCGCCTTGATCCCGCCCACCCTCTGCTTCGGCACCGCCCCCGACCAAGCATTCTTCTTCATCGTGCGACCCAAATCGGCCGAGACCATCGATGTGGAGATCGGCTACCTGCTGCATCCCAGCGCGCTGGAGCACCCAATGTTCGACCACCTCTTCCAAGCCAGCGACGAGGGAGTGCAGGTGTTCGTGGCCCAAGACCAAGACGCCACCACCAAGGTCCAGCGGGGCCTGCGGTCCCGCTTTGCGGTGCGGGGCCGCTACTCCTGGCAGGAGGAAAGCCACGTGCAATTCAACCGCTGGTTGGTGCAGCGCTACCGCCGGCACTGGCCGGCGGGCACGGCAGTTTCTGACGGGGCCTGACTATTGGGACGGCTGGGCCGATGCTGCTTCGGCGTCGGCTCGGCCCTCTAGGCGACCCACTCGGCGGACCAAGTCCATAACGACCTCGGTCAGCTTGTCGATTCGCTCATGGAGATGGGCGAATCCCCTGTGCATTTCTTCTCGGAGTTGGGTGTCGCCGTTCTTTATTTCTTCTCGGAGTTGGGTGTCGCCGTTCTTTATTTCTTCTCGGAGTTGGGTGTCGCCGTTCTTTATTTCTTCTCGGAGTTGGGTGTCGCCGCTCTGTATGGCTTCTGCCACCTGGGCAAATCCCCTCTGCGTTTCTTTTCGGTGGAGGGCGAGGTCGGCGCGTCGGCCTCGGTCGAGGTAGAGCATCAGGGTGATGATTACCCCCAGCAGGGCGAGAATGGTTTGGTCCACGAGGTTCTCCTCATCTAGTCCAGGCGGTTTGCTGAGGGAAGATTTAGGGCCAGCCTACCGCACAGGGTGACAGATCCAACTGCGACCATCGGGGAGGGCGAAGGTCAGTAAGACGAGGACAAGATGGTGCGAGTAGGCTGCTGAACGTCAACTGGGCCGAATGGCCCGACATCGCAGGAGGGGAACGATGACGAGACGACTTACCCGCAAACTGATACTGATGGCCGCGCTGCTGTCGGTGCTGGCCTTGGTGGCCGCTGGCTGTGGCAACGACGACGATGACGACGGCGGCGCTGCGGTTGAGGCGCCTGCGCCAGAGCCCGAGCCCACTGAAGCCCCCGAGCCGGAGCTGATGGACGAGGAGCCCATGGACGACGAGCCGGAGCCCGAACCCGAGCCGATGGACGACGAGCCGGAACCCGAACCCGAGCCGATGGACGACGAGCCGGAACCCGAACCTGCACCCACTGAGCCGCCGATTGACATGGAGCTGCAAGCGCTGCTGGATACCTTCGACGCCAACGGCGACGGCACCCTCACCATCGGGGTTGCGGCCGCGGGGCCACGCGACGACCAGGGTTACTACCAGTCGCTGGTGGACTTCGCCGAGGAGTTCTCCGCGGCCAACGGGTTCGCCCCGCCCATCGTGAGCGACAACATCGGTGCCGCCGAAGCCGCTCAGGCCATGGCTGATCTGGCTGCCCAAGGCGTCGATGTAGTCTTGGTGGGCGCCAGTGAGATCGCCGAGCCCCTGGCAGACCTCACCGAGCAGTACCCCGACATCTTCTGGTACTGCAACTGCGGGGCCGGATACCCGGAGACCCCTGGATTGGCTCAGGCCACCGACTGGGGCGCTCCTATCCACTACACCGCTGGTGTGGCCATGGGCGCGGCGTTGCAGGATCACGACGGGGATACCGCGGTGTTCCTGGGCTGCTGCGACCTGGGCTTCGAGAAGGAGGCCTATAACGCCACCGTGTACGGTCTTCAGTCGGTGGACCCGTCGTTCACCATGGAGTATGTGGCTACCGGCGCGTTCCCGTTTGACTTCGACAACTCGGCCAACGCCACAGCCGCGCTCACCAACGCCATCGCCGAAGGCGCCACATTGGCCTATGCCTACTTGGGCGGAGCGCTGAACCCGGTCGGCCAGCTGGCCACCGACGAGGGCATCGCGGTATTCGCGGCCGGTCCTGGTGACATCTGCTCTCGCGATGATGGGATCAACTGGACAGGCTCGATCGTGTTCGATGCTGGCCGTTATGCCCGGATCGTGTTGCCTTTGATCATTGATGGCGAGCTGACCGAGGGTTCGACCTTCCAGTTCCCAACCGCGCCGGGCCTCAATGGCGGCGAGCTGTGCGATCCCTCGGCAGAGGGAGAAGCACTGCTGGCCGATGCCTTCGATGCAGTAGCCACCGATGGCGAGCTGCTCGGCGTGCTCGGCGGAATCTCCGGGGCCGCCTACGGCGGCGGGTGACCGACGCAACGACCGAATTGACAGGCGCCGGGGGGTCTGACCCCTCGGTGCCTGCGGTCGAACTCGTCGGCATCACCAAGCGCTTCGGGGGGATCGTCGCCTGCGATCAAGTTGACTTGACCCTGTACCGGGGCCGCATCCACGGCATCCTGGGCGAGAACGGAGCAGGCAAGTCCACGCTGATGAAGGTGCTCATCGGCCTCGTGCTGCCTGATGCCGGGTCGATCCGCATCGACGGCCTGCCCCGCACCATTCACGACCCTATAGCCGCGGCCGCTCTGGGAATCGCCATGGTCCATCAGCACTTCAGCCTGGTCGACCAGCTCTCGGTGTGGGAGAACGTCGCCCTGGGTGAGGAGGGACGGCTGAAGTCGGCGGGCGTGCGCGACCGGGTGGCGGCCATCAGCCAGCAGTATGGCCTGGAGATCGATCCCGACGCCCGAGTGGGCGAACTTACCACCGGTCTGCGCCAAAGGGTGGAGATCATCAAGTGCCTGCGCCGCGACCCCCACATCCTGGTGTTCGACGAGCCCACCTCGGTGCTCACTCCCGAGGAGTCAGAGGAGCTCTTCGGCACGCTGAGAGAGGTGGTGGCCGCTGAAGGCCGAGCCGTGGTGCTGGTCAGCCACAAGCTGGACGAGGTGCTGCACGCCACCGACGAGATCACCATCATGCGCCAAGGCCGGGTGGTGGATCACCGGCCCACGCAGGAGGCCGATGCCCGCAGTTTGGCCCGGGCCATGGTGGGACGGGAGGTGTCGCTGCGTTCAGAGCGAGCCGCCTTCGGCCTTGCTGAAATCGAGGCGGCCGACGGGAAATCCGCCGTCGACCCTGAAGACCCCCGACTCACCGGCCCGGCAGTCTTGGATGAGCCGGTGATGCGAATCGAAGGAGTCACCGTACGGGGCCGGGGCGGGGCGCGGCTGCTGGACGACATCAGCCTGGACCTTCGAGCGGGCGAGATCGTGGGTGTGGCCGGCGTGGAGGGCAACGGGCAGCGGACCTTGGGCGACCTCCTGTCCAGCCTCGTCCCGCTGGATGCCGGACGGGTGGTGGTCAACAACGCGGAGGTGCCTACCGGCTCGCCGGGGGCCATGGCCAAAGCCGGAGTGGCGGTGATCCCCGAAGACCGCCATGACTCCGGGGTGGTCTTGGACATGACCGTGGCCGAGAACCTGCTCATCGTGGACCCTCACCGGGTGGCCCGCCATGGTGTCATGGACAAGGCTCGATCCACCGAAACGGCTCAGCAGATGATCGAGGAATTCGACATCGGCTGTTCCGGACCCGACGCTCCGCTGTGGTCGCTGTCGGGAGGAAACCAACAGCGGGTAGTGCTGGCCCGCGAGTTGGCTGCCGAGCCTGATGTGCTGGTGGCGGCACAGCCCACTCGAGGACTGGATGTGGGGGCGATTGAGTACATGACCGATCGACTGCGCCAGACAGCGGTTGACGGTGTGGCCGTGCTGTTGATCTCCAGCGAGTTGGAGGAGATTCTCGAGCTGGCCGACCGCATCGTGGTCATGTCTCGGGGCCGCATTGTGGGTGAGCTGTCCCACACCGACGCCAACCTCGAATCCCTTGGAATGTTGATGGGCGGAAGCAGCGAATGACTAGAGGCGCCCGGCTGACCGAGTGGGTGGCCCTTTACGCCCTCAGCGTTGCCGTGGCCCTAGCCCTGGCCAGCGTGATTGTGGAGGCCACCGGAGGCGACTGGTGGCCGGTGGTACAGGCCTTGGTGGACGGAAGCATCATGGCCCCCGGCCGGTGGGGAGGGACTCTGGGAATCGCGGCGCCCCTGCTCTTGGTGGCCTTGGGCACAGTGATCTCGTCTAAAGCCGGCTTGATAAACATCGGCCAAGAGGGCCAATTGCTGATAGGTGCGGCAGTAGCGGTGTATTTCAGCTTCCGCATCGGCGGCCCCGGCCCGCTCAACGTTGTGCTGCTGCTCTTGTTCGGTGCGTTGGGCGGGGCAGCTTGGGCCTCCATATCCGGATTGCTGCGGTTTTGGCGGGGGGTGCCCGAGGTTCTGAGCACCCTGCTGTTGGTGTTTGTCGCCCTTCAGGCGGTGGGGTACGGCTTGAAGTGGCAGTGGCTGCTGCTGGCCGATGAGGCCAGTCGCGGCAACCGCAATCTGGTGAGCGAGCAGCTGGCCAAGGACAACCGGATTCCACGTCCGGACATATTCGGCAACGAGTTTCCCATCACCGTCTATGTGGCGGTGGCTCTGGCTTTGGCGGTGGCCTACGTGCTGGCCCGCACCGTATGGGGTTTTCGGCTGCGGATGCTGGGCCACAATCCCCGAGCCGCCCAGCGGGCCGGGGTGTCGTCCACGGTCTATGGAGCGTCGGCATTGGCGATAGGCGGGGCCTTTGCCGGCTTGGCCGGGGCAGCCATGTTCGCCGGCGGAGGATTCTCGTTCGGCAACTACCGGTTGGTGCCCGGCTTCTCCGACAACATCGGTTGGACCGGCCTCTTGGTGGCTCTGTTGGCCCGAGAGCGGGCGTTGCCCGCGGTGGTGGCTGCATTTGTGTTTGCCGGACTGCGGAACGGGGCGGGCTTCGTGAACAGCACCGGGGTGCAGAGTCGGATCACCGATGTAGTGCAGGGGCTCTTGGTGCTGGCCCTGCTGGTGCCCCCCGCGGTGGTCTTCCTGCGGGATCGGCGCCGGGCGCGGGCTGCGGCAACGGAGAGGGTGTGATGCGGTGCTGATCGACTTCTTCTCCGCGGTGGGCGACGTGCTGTCCAGCGAGTCCACCTATATCAACGGCGCGCTGTTTGCCGCGCTGCTGGCCTTCGCGGCCACCGGGGAGTGGGTGGCCGAGCGATCCGGCACCTTGAACATCTCGGTGGAGGGAATGCTGCTGAGCGGGGCCTTCGCGGGGATTCTGGGGTATCACATTTCGGATTTGATCGTGGTGGGCTTGGTGTTCGGTGTGATCGGCGGACTGCTGATCGCTGCCGTGCAGGCCGAGATGAGCCATCGGCTTACCGCCGACCAGTTTGTGGTGGGCCTCACCCTCAACATCTTGGTGTTCGGTTTGGTTGGGTTCTTGGATCGAGAGATTGAGCCCCAGGCCCTTCGGGCCTCAACAGTGGAGATCCCCATCCTGGTGGACATTCCCCTGCTCGGGAAGGCGTTGTTCGGGGAGCCGTGGCCGTTCTACCTCCTCTATGCGTTGGTGCCGCTCTCTTGGTGGCTGGTGTACCGCACCCGATGGGGGCTGGAGTTGCGGGCCGCGGGGGAGAATCCGCAGTCGGCTGACGTGAGCGGCATCGATGTGAACCGCCGCCGTCGCCAGTCCATCTACTATGCCGGGTTCACGTCCGGGTTGGGCGGGGCCTATTTCCTGTTCGCTCGGATCGCCGCGTTCGACGACTCGGTCATCGGCGGCCAGGGATTCATCGCCATCGCCGCGGTGATCTTCGGGGGCTGGACCCTATGGGGCACCATGGCCGGTTGCGTGCTGTTCGCCGGGGCTCTCTCCTTCCAGCTGTCGCTGCAAGGTCTGGGCTATGAGCTGAACACCGAGCTATTGCAGGCTCTGCCCTACCTGGTGACCCTTGGAGCCATGGCTATCTTCGCCAAACGGGTGCGACCGCCCGCCGCCTTGGCCCGACCGTTCATCCGCGGCCTGAAATAGATGGAGGAGGGCGGCGATGAAGGCGATGCGATATCACGAGCCCGGCGGCTCCGAGGTGCTCCGCTACGAGGAAGTGCCCGACCCCGAGCCTGGCCCGGTAGACGTGGTGGTGGACGTGGTGGCCACTGCGCTCAACCGGCTGGATGTGGTGCAGCGCAATGGCTGGTTCACCATGCCCGGCTTCACCCTGCCCCACATCGCCGGTATGGACGTGGCTGGTGTGGTATCCGAGGTGGGCCCCGAGGTCGATGGGTTGGCCGTGGGCGACCGAGTGGTGCTCGACCCGTCGCTGGCCGGGGTGGACGACCGCTCCAAATTAGGCGGCAGGGGCGATCTGTATGGAGAACTGGGCATCATCGGGGCCACCGCCGACGGCGGGTATGCCGAGCGCTGCCTGGTTCCGGCCTCGCACGTCTACCCAGTACCCCACGCCATGTCGCTGGAGACCGCGGCTACCTTTCCCACCTGCTATCTCACCGCCGCCCATGGGCTGTTCGAAGTAGGCGGGCTCACCGCGGGCGAGACGGTGATGATCCACGCCGCCGGTTCCGGGGTCTCGGTGGCCGCCATCCAGTTTGCGGTGAACGCCGGGGCCACCGTGCTGGCCACCGCGGGCACCGACGAGAAGTGCCAGCGGGCCCTTGAGCTGGGGGCATCCCATGTGCTCAACAATCGAACCGATGACGTGGCCGCCTGGGCCCGGGAGCTGACCAACGGAGCGGGGGTCCACATGGTGTTCGACCATGTGGGTACTGCGCTGTTCGGCCCGTCGCTGTTCGCGCTGGGCATCGGCGGGCGACTGGTGAACTGCGGCAACTCCTCCGGCGACGAGGCGGTCATCCCGTCGCTGGGCTACGTATTCCACTCCGGCATCAAGATCCTGGGCTCCGATCCCTATCGCCCCGAGGAGTTCGGCCCGGCTTGGGACACGTTCTGCGGCGACGGCTTCGCGGCTGCGGCCGACTCGGTGTTCGACCTGGCCGACGCCGCCGACGCCCAGGCCAAAATGCTGGCCAGCGACTTCTTCGGCAAGATCCTGCTGAAGCCCTGACATGGATTTCAGGAGAACGAGTGGCTGAATCCCCGTATCCCGAACTGAAGAAATCCCACGTCCCCGAGCGGGTAGGCCGCCCTTGGACCGACCACAAACCCCCGCCATCAGCTCCAGTGTGGGCCGTGATCGGGGGCCTCGGTTCGTTCTACGTGCTGGTGGCTGCCCTTGAGCTGGAGGTATTCGATGCCTTGGCCAATCGAGGTGCAATCCCCGGCATCCCCCCGGACGTGACCGCTCCCGAGCTGGCCAAAGAAATGGGAGTGTCAGCCCCCCACCTGGAGGCGCTGCTTGACTCCCTGGCGGTGCTCGGGCTGCTGGAGCGAGTGGGTGGCCGCTACGGCCTGAACGACACCGCAGCCCGCTATCTCACAAGCGACGGAGCCGCATCAATGGCCTCGCTGGTGCCGGTAGCCCCCGGCCCGCTAGAGAATTGGTCCCACCTCGCTGAGACCATTCGGGCTGGCCGTCCCGCGGATCCAATCGACAACGACCCGGCCGACTTCTACCGACCCCTGGTGGAGGGCACGTTTACCACCATTCTCCGAGCCGCCACCCGAGCCAACCTTCAAGTGCGCTACAGCGCCATGACCGCACCCCGGGTGTTGGATTTAGGGGCTGGCGGCGCCCCGTGGGCCATCGCCGTACTCAAGGCCTGCTCAGGGGCTACCGCGGTGATCAACGACCTCGACGGAGTGATCGACGTAGCCCGCCGCACTGCCGCCGAGCACGGCGTGGCCGACCGCTGCGAGTTCCGCCCCGGCGACTTCCACGCCATCGACATCGAGCCCGAGGGCTACGACATCGCGGTCCTGGGCCATGTCTGCCGCACCGAGGGCCCCGACGGTGCCCAGAGACTCATCGCCCGAGCCTGGGAAGCTCTGCGCCCCGAGGGACGACTGCTATTGGCCGACTACTTTGTCGCCCCCGAGCCCCAGTGGAGCCCCCACAGCGTGCTCATGGGGATGACCATGATGGCCAGCACCGTCCGCGGCTTCGGCATCACTGCGGCGCAGGTCGCCGAATGGTTGCGAGAAGCCGGCTTCGAGTCTCTCCGCCTCATCGAACCCATCGGCCACCAATACGCCTACACCGCCACTAAGTCCCGCCGATCCCCAGGAGGATCACCATGACCGAGCACATAGACACGCTGATCAAGGGCTGGTACGTGGTCTCCATGAACCCGACCCGCGACATCATCAGGCACGGCGCGGTGGCAATCCGCGGCAACCAAATCATCGACGTGGGCAAGGCATCCGACTTCGAGGCCCGTTACCAGGCCGCCGAGACGGTGGGGGGCGATCGGTTCGTGGTCACCCCGGGATTGGTCAACACCCACATCCACATCACCGGCGAACCCCTTACCAGGGGCTACGTGCCCGACGACACCCCGTTCGAAGAGAACGTGTTCCAGTGGCTGTGCCCGCTCTACTCGGTCTACACCGCCGAGGAAGAGCGCCTGTCGGGGCAGTTGGCCGCGGTGGAGATGCTCAAGTCGGGCACCACCTGCTTCTTGGAGGCGGGCACCATCCGCTTCGTCGACGAGGTGATGGACGGCTTGGACGAGGCTGGCATCCGGGGCCGCATCGGCAAGTGGGTGTGGGACCTGCCGCCCGAGCCCAGCGTGTACCGCCAAGACACCGACGAGGCCATCGCCAACCTGCGCGACACCGTCGAGCGGTTTCGGGGCGCGGCTGGCGGACGCTTGGGGGCATGGTCGATGGTGGTGGGCCACACCACTTGTTCCGACCCCCTCTGGCAGGCTGCTCGGGCCGCGGCCGATGAATTCGAGGTGGGTCTGAGCTTCCACATGTCTCCGGCTACGTTGGATCCAGACACCTTCATAGCGGCGTTCGGCCAGCGGCCCATGGTACATCTCCATGAGCTGGGGGTGCTGGGCGACGACACCGCTATCACCCACTGCGTGCATGTTGACGACCAGGAGATCCAGCTTCTGGCCGGGGCGGGATCGACAGTGGTCCACTGTCCCACCACCGCGCTGAAGGTGAGCTACGGCGTGACCCAGATCGGCAAGATGCCTGAGATGGTCAGCGCCGGGGTGAACGTGAGTTTGGGCACCGACGGCAACAATGCCTCCAACTACTCTGATCTGATGCGGGCCACCTACCTGGTGGCTGGATTATTCAAGGATGCCCGCATGGACCCCCAAATGTTCCCCGCCGAGAAGGCCTATGAGATGGCCACCCTGGGTGGGGCCCGCACCATGCTGATGGAAGATCAGATCGGCTCGCTTGAGCCGGGCAAGCTGGCCGATGTGGTGCTGCATGACACCGACCGCCCTGAATGGCGGCCCTTGCTCAATGTGATGAACCAGCTGGTGTGGTCGGCCGACGGCCGGGGCGTCCACACCGTGTTCGTGGATGGCCAAAAGGTGGTCGACGCCGGCCGCATGACCACCATCGACGAGGACACCTTCTACGCCCGTTGCCAAGAGGCCGGAGAGGCCATCGTCGGCCGCTCCGGTCTGCCCGATAAGGCGAAATTCCCGATCTGGTAGCGGGAGAGCCGCCTGCGATTACAACTCGCGCTTGACCACTTTGCCAGCAGGATTGCGAGGCAGGGGGGTGGGGCGGATCTCCCAGAGGGTGGGTACCTTGTAGGGGGCCAGCACCTCTTTGCACCACTCAGACAGTTCGTTGGTCTCAACTGACGCACCTTCGTTTAGCACCACCACGGCCTTGACCTCTTGGCCCATCTCGGGGTGGTCCACGCCGAACACCGCCGATTCGGATACCGATGGGTGGGCGTCGAGGCGGTACTCGATCTCTATGGGGTAGATGTTCTCGGCGTTGCGCAGGATCATGTCCCGGGCCCGGGAGTTGATGTATAGATAGCCGTCCTCGTCAAAGCGTCCGATGTCGCCGGTGTTGAGCCACCGGCCCTCGCCTATGGTGGCGGCAGTGGCGTCGGGGTTGTTCCAGTACTCGAGCATGGTGTAGGCGCTGCGGCACCAGATCTCGCCCTCTTGCCTCGTGGGCAGCGGCTTGCCGTCGGGGCCGCGGATCTCGGCTTCGAACCCGATGGCCACCCGGCCGCACGATGTGGGACGCTCCCGATATTCGGCGCCGCTGATAGTGGCGATGATCGCCACCGACTCCGACGATCCGTACCCCATGCCAACCGCGGGCGCGGCGTTGGGAAAGGCCTGGCGCACCAGGTCTTGCACTGCCGGACTGGCCGGAGCACCGCCGAAACCCACGTTGACCACGCTAGAGGTGTCGAACTCCGAGAAGCGGGGGTGGTTTGCCAGCCGTGATCCGATGCTGCCCAGAGCGGCGAAGGAGGTCACTCCCTCGTCTTGGATGAGCTGGAGCACCGCCTCGGGATCGAACCGGCCCCGGCGGTACACGATTTTGCCCCCGGTGACCATGCTGATAAGCGTGGTGGCATAAAGCCCCGACACGTGGAACAGCGGAGAGGTGCCCAAGGTAACCGCCTGGGCCGGCGGGCTGGGTGCCGTACCCTCTCCAGCAGGAGGGTTGGCTCGCATCTCGGTGAACACCCGCACCGCGCCGTTCATCATGGTGGACTGCACGAATCCGATCATTCCCCGATGTGAGGCCACCGCCCCTTTGGGGCGTCCGGTGGTGCCGCTGGTGAATAAGATCACCGCGGGGTCGTCCTCGGCCAGTGGGACATCGATGTCGTCAAGGCCGGTTCCTGCACCGGCGGCAATAAAGTCGGCCCAGTCGTCCTCAATCACCAAGCACGGTGTGCCAGTGCCCCCCGAACCGGAGCGCTCCAGACGGGGGCGGTCGGCGATCACCAGAGCGGGCCCGCTGAGCGCAGTGGCGTAGTCCACCTCGTCGGCAGTCCACCAGCCGTTGTAGGCCGACACGATAGCTCCGATACTGGTAGCGGCGAAGAAGCTCACCACCCACTCGGGGCAGTTGGCCGCGAAGATGGCCACCCGATCGCCACGGCTGATGCCCTGCTGCTGCATCGCGGTGGCCGCGGCCGCCACTTGGGCGATGAAGTCATTGAAGGTGTGCCGCTGGCCTTCCAGCACCAGGAAATCCCGGTCACCGAAATTGGCGGTGTTGGCCGCCATCTCTCGCAGCGAGCGCATCCGGGTGGCGAACACTGTCGCTGGCTGCCCCAACACCTCCTCGGTGGTCAGCTCGAACAACCCCCCCGGCCCGGTCAGCTCTTGGATTACATCTTCTCGAATACCCACGGAGTTGCACACTATTCAATGGAAGGCCTCGGACCGGCTTCGACGGGTTGAAACAGGAATAGAACCTCTATCGTGGGGCCATGACCGAAGTTGTGATCGTTGAAGCCGTTCGCTCCCCGGTGGGGAAGCGAAACGGTGGTTTGTCGTCCGTTCATCCCACCTCGCTGCTCAGCCAGGTGCAGTCGGCCGCGGTTGAGCGGTCGGGGATCGACCCCGCCGCCATTGGCCAGGTGGTAGGCGGCTGCGTGGATCAGATCGGGGCCCAGGCCATGAACGTGATCCGTACTGCGTGGCTTACCGCCGGGCTGCCCGAGGAAACGGCATGCAGCACGGTGGATTCCCAGTGCGGCTCCTCGCAGCATGCAGTGAATCTGGGCTACAGCCTGGTGAAGTCCGGTGTGGAGGACGCGGTGCTGGCCTGCGGGGTGGAGAGCATGAGCATCGTGCCCATCGGCTCGAATGCATCGGCCGAAGGAGTGGGCCGCCCGGTGACCCGCGACTACTTCGACCACTACGAGTTCACCTCCCAGTTCGAGGGGGCCGAGCGGATGGCCGACAAATGGGGCATCACCCGGGAGGACTGCGACCGGTTCGGCCTCTCATCCCAGCAGCGGGCCGCCCGGGCCTGGGACGAGGGCCGGTTCGAGACCCAGATCGTGCCCATCGAGGCCCCGGTGCTAGACGATGACGGCAAGAGGACCGGCGAGGCGGTCACCATCAGCGTCGACGAGGGTATGCGGGAGACGACCCTGGAAGGGCTGGCCACCCTTAAGCCGGTGGCCCGGCCCGACGGAGTCCACACCGCGGGATCGTCATCGCAGATCTCCGACGGCACCGGCGCGGTGCTGATGACCACCGCTGAGCGGGCCGAGCAGCTCGGCCTCACCCCGAAGGCCCGGGTGGTCGAGACCTGCCTGGTGGGGTGCGATCCGGTGCTGATGCTGGAGGGGCCGATACCGGCCACTCACCGGCTACTGGAGCGCTCCGGGCTGGCCATCGACGACATTGACGTGGTGGAGATCAACGAGGCGTTCGCTTCGGTAGTGCTTTGCTGGGCCGCAGAACTGGAGCCCGACATGGAGCGGGTCAACCCCAACGGCGGGGCCATTGCCTTGGGCCACCCCCTGGGCGGCACCGGGAGCATCCTGGTCACCAAGGCGCTGCACGAGCTTGAGCGCACCAACGGCCAGTGGGGCCTGATCACCATGTGCTGCGGAGGCGGCCTGGGTACCGGGACCCTGATCGAAAGGCTCTGATGGCAACCGACGCCGGGTTGGCCGACGAACTGGTCGGCGCTATCCGGACCTGGGTGGAACGCGAGGTCATCCCCAACGCCTCCAACCTGGAGCATGCTGACGAGTTTCCCGAGGACATGTTCACCCAGATGTGCGAGTTCGGCCTGTTCGGGGCCACCATCCCTGAGGACTACGGCGGGTTGGGACTGGACGCCACCACCTACGCCCGCATCATCGAGGAGCTCTCTCGGGGATGGATGTCGCTGGCCGGCATCCTCAACACCCACAAAATCGCCGCCACCATGATCGGGCGCTACGGCACCGACGAGCAGAGGGGTAGCTTCTTGCCCCGCATGTGCGATGGGTCGTTTCGCTCGGCCTTCTCGCTGTCGGAGCCCGACGCGGGCAGCGACACTCGCAACATCCGCTGTCGGGCAGTGCCCGATGGCGATGAGTGGATTGTCAACGGCACCAAGATGTGGGTGACCAACGGTATGCGGGCCCAGATGGTGATGCTGCTGGCCCGAACCCCCGATGACCGCATCACCTGCTTCATCGTGGAGAAGGAGCCGGGGCCGGGCACCGACGGCCTCACCGTGTCGCGCACCATCCCCAAGCTGGGATACAAGGGCGTGGAGACCGTGGAGATGGCCTACTCCGACTTCCGGGTTCCCGACGCCAATGTGCTCGGCGGCCCCGACGGCGTGGGCCACGGGCTGAGCTATGCCCTTTCGGCTCTGGAGCTGGGGCGGATCAACATCGCCGCCCGGGCGGTTGGGGTAGCCCAAGCCGCCTTGGAGGCGGCCATGAAGTACGCCCAGGAGCGGGAGACGTTCGGACGGCCCATCTACGACCACCAGGCCATCGGGTTCAAGCTGGCCGAGATGGCCACCAAGCTCCACGCCGCCCGGCTGATGACCTACGACGCCGCCCGCCGCTATGACTCCGGGGAGCGCATCGACATGGAAGCGGGCATGGCCAAACTGTTCGCCTCTGAGGCCGCCTTCGAGATCGCCTCCGACTCGCTGCGCATCCACGGGGGCAACGGCTACACCGAGGAATATCCGGTGGAGCGCTACTTCCGGGACACCCCCCTCATGATCATCGGAGAGGGAACCAGCGAAATTCAGAAGATGGTGATCGCCCGTCAATTGCGGGATCGGTATTCGTGAAAGGGCACTTGATGGCCGAGATAACTGAGGATCAGCTGCGTCAAGAGGTGCGGAATCTGCTGGCTGACGTCGATCCCGCAGAGGCCACGCAGTACGAGTTCCGGGGCGCTCAATTCGACCGAGGCCTGTCCCGGGTCGACTTTCCCGAAGGCAAAGGGGGGCTCGGCCTGTCGCCCAAGGCCCAAACCGTGGTGGACGAGGAACTGCGCAAGGGCAGCCACTATTGGCACGATCTGAACGTCAATCCCATTGGCATCGGCATGGGCGCTCCCACCGTGTTGGCCCACGGCACCGAGGAGATGCACCACCGTCTGTTGCGCCCGTTGTTCACCGGCGAGGAGATCTGGTGCCAGATGTTCAGCGAGCCCAGCGCGGGCTCTGATGTGGCCGGTTTGGCTTCCCGAGCCGAGCTCGACGGCGAGGAATGGGTGGTTAACGGACAAAAGGTGTGGACCTCGCTGGCCCATCGTTCCCGTTGGGGCATGCTGGTGGCTCGCACCGATCCCCACGCCCCCAAGCACCGGGGCCTCACTTATTTCGTGCTCGACATGACGCTGCCGGGAGTGGAGGTTCGCCCCCTCTACCAGATCACCGGTGAGGCCGAATTCAATGAGGTCTTCTTTGATGATGTCCGTATCCCCGACTCCATGCGGCTAGGAGAGCGGGGCCAGGGCTGGAACGTGGCCATCACCACCCTCATGAACGAGCGGGTGGCGCTCGGCGGAGGCGTCCCTGAACGGGGGAGCGGGCTCATCGGCATCTTGGTGTCGGCTTGGGAACAGCTTCAATGCCAGGCCGATGGCCAGGAAGGGTCTGAGGGCGTCCGCCGCCGGGTGCTGCGGGATCGAGTAGTCCGATTGTGGACCGAGGCCGAAGTCTTGCGGCTGACCAACTGGCGGGCCCGCACCCTGTCGTCAGCGGGAACCCCCGGCCCCGAGGGGTCGGTGGGCAAAGTGGTGTCGGCCGAGTTGAACCAGCGAATCTATGAGTGCCTGATGGACGTGATGGGGTCGGAAGCCATGCTTTTCCCCCAGGGCTATCCGATGTCGAGGCCCGATCAATCACAGGAGTATTCCCTTCGGACTACCCCTCCGGTCAAGGGCTTTCTGCGGTCGCGGGCCAACACCATTGAAGGCGGAACGTCCGAGGTGATGCGCAACATCCTGGGTGAGCGGGTGCTCGGCCTGCCCAAGGAGCCCGGTGTCGACAAGAACACCCCCTGGAGTGAGATTCCCCGCAACTGAAAGGGCGTGGCGATGGTAGATGCTCAGCACATGCGCACCGTGATGGAAAAGTACGCTGCCGCGGTGAGCGCCGGCGACAGAGAGGCGATCGTGTCGTTCTACGCCCCCGACGGATCGTGCCAAGTGCCCGTGGGTGGGCCGGTGCACCAGGGGATCGACGCCGTTCGGGCGTTCTACGAGGGCAATGAGCTGGCCGAGACCCTGGTATTGACCGGACCGGTGCGGGTAGCGGGCAATGAAGCAGCTGCCCCGATGGTGGCCCAGGTGTGTTTCGACGGCGTGGACTACGAGCTTGATGTGGTGGATGTGGCCGTGTTCAACGACGACGGGCTCCTGACCTCACTGCGGGCGTTTTATTCGCTCGACGATCTGCGTGCTGTTTGAGCAGTTGAAGAAGCGGCGGCGGTTGTTGCTGTGGCTGGCGGCGTTGGGACTGCTGTTGGGCTGGAGCCTCACCTGGGCGCTTGACTCTCCGCAACGGCCGGTGTTGGCCGAGCGTGACGACATTCGGACTGCGGCCGTTCACATCAGCGGCGTGGCCTGTGGCCAATTCAGCGAGGGGAGCGGCTTCGCCGTCGAGTCCGGTCTCGTGCTCACCAGCGCTCACGTGGTGGCCGGAGTCGAAGAGATCAAGGTGACCGCGCCGGATGGGAGTTCGGGACGAGGCGTTTTGGTGGGGTTCGACCCGGGAAGGGATGCCGCGGCGCTTTCGGTGTCGGGTTTGGGACTTTCCCCGGTAGCGATGGCCCCGGCCGTCGCCGCCCAGGCCGATGAGGGCGATGTCGGCACAGTGGATCGCGATACCGGCTTGGAGTTCGAGCCCTACCGAGTTCTTCGCCGCATACCGGCCTCGGGCGTCGACATCTACGAGAAAGAAGCGGAGAACCGCTACCTGTTGGAAGTCCGCTCACTGCTCGCCGCGGGCGACTCGGGTGCCGCGCTGGTGAATGTGGACGGCGAGGTGGTGGGCATGGTCTACGCCGTGGCCCGAGGGCAGCGGGATCAGGCCTATGCCCTAGATCGAAACGAGATCGCCGAATTCCTGGCCAGGATCGATCGAACCCCACTTGCCACTCCGCCCTGTCACGCGTTGTAGGGGTTGAGACGGCCGATAGGGCTAGTCTCATGCGATGCCAGTGGACTTGGACGAGCTGCTTTCTCCGGCGCACACCGCAGTGGTCACCATGGAATGCCAGAGGGGGGTGATCGGTGACATGGCCTCCATGGGGGGCCTGCGGGATGTGATGCTGGACCGAGGGGCCATTGACGCCGGGGCCCGGTTGTGCGCTGGAGCCCGGGCCGCGGGGGTGCCGGTGGTGCACTGTCTAGCCCACTTCCGGGCCGACCGGGCAGGAAGCGTTACCAACTGCCGGATGCTGGCCGCGTCGGCCAAGATGAGCGAGCAGAACGGGGGGCTGCTGATCGGATCGGAGTCGGCCGAGGTCATCCAGGAGTTCAACCCGCAGCCATCCGACATCGAGGTCGCCCGCTGGCACGGAATGTCCCCGTTCATCGGAACCTCGCTCGACCAAACCCTGCGAAATTTGGGGGTCACCACTGTGGTGGCCGCGGGAGTCTCGCTGAACGTGGGAGTGATGGGGATGGTGATCAACGCCGTCGACTACGGCTATCAGGTGGTATTGGCCGGCGATGCGGTGGCCGGTATACCGGCCGACTACGGCGATGCGGTGATGCATAACACCATGGCCTTTCTCACCACGATGGTCACCGTGGAAGACATCGTGGCCCGGTGGTCGTGACCGAAGCCACCGAGAAAGCTGTGCACGTTGGGGCCGCCGATAATCCGGCGGCCAATAAAGCCGTCGTAGAGCGCTTGGTGCGCGACATCGTGAACGGCGGGAAGATTGACTTGCTCGATGAGGTGCTGGCCGATGGCTTCGTCGCCCACGGCGTGGGGACCGGCCCGTCCGGCCCTGACGGAATGCGCCGCCTGATCACCACCTGGCGCACTGCATTCCCCGACTGGCAAGACCACATCGACGAGATGGTGGCCGAAGGCGATCTAGTGGTGCTCAAAATCTCGGCTCAAGGCACTCACGACGGTCCTCTGCTGGGCATCGAGCCCACCGGTGAGACCGTCCAGTGGGGCATGATCGAGATGGTGCGCCTCACCGACGGAAAGATCACCGAGCAGTGGGGCTACTCCGACTTTGCCGATGTGGTGCGTCACCTCCGTAAAGTTGCCGCGGCACAATCCGAACAGCAATCCGAACTGGAGGCTTGATCATGGCCGATACCTCACCCGTACCCGACTACGCCGGACTCATGCGGCTCGACGAGAAGGGCTTCATTGTGCTGGGCGCCGGCCAGGGCATGGGACGTCAGTCCTCACATGCCCTAGCCCAGATGGGGGCCAAGGTGTTTTGTGTGGACCTCGAGCAGGACCGGGCCGAGCAGGTGGCCAATGAGGTGGACGGCATCCCGTGGATTGCCGACATCACCAAGCGGGAAGACGTCCAGGCTCTGGTTGACGAGGCTGGTAGGACCATGGGATCGATTGAGGGGATCGTCGACATAGTGGGCGTCTCCGGTTGGTCTGGAGTGCTGGACATCGACGACGCCGAGTGGGACTGGCAGTTCGACATGGTGCTCCGCCACGCCTACCTGATCTCGCAAATCGCCGGACGGGCCATGAAGGAGACCGGCGGGGGAACCATGGTGTTTATCGCATCGGTCAGCGGTCTCACTGCGGCCCCCAACCACGCTCACTACGGAGCAGCCAAGGCCGGACTCATGGCATGGATGCAGTCGGTGGCCATTGAGCTGGCTCCCTACGGCATCCGGGCCAATTGCGTGGCGCCGGGCACGATCCTGACCCCTCGCATGGAGGCGCTGTTCGACGATGAGAGAAGGGCGATGAACGATGCCGCCGTGCCCATGGGCCATATGGGCGTGCCCTCGGACATTGCCGGTGCAGTGCTCTATTTCTCCGCGCCGATATCCAACTTCGTTTCGGGTCGCACATTGGTTGTGGATGGGGGAGTAGACGCCGACTTCCCCTACAACCCGATGTAGTTACAATGTGCCTATGGCGGATGAAGTGAGCGAACCGGACAATCGGATCGTCGTCGGAGTGGAAGGATCGGGTGGGGCCCGAGCCGCGCTTCGCTGGGCCATCAAGGAGGCTCGATACCGCAACGCCGCGGTGGATGTAGTGACCGCCTACTCAACCACCTACGTGCCCGCCTCGCCGGACTTCAACTATGTGCCGCTCGACCCCATCGATTTGGAGGCTGAGGTCAAGCGGATGCAGGACAGCATCATCGACGAAGTCCTGGCCGAAGTCGACTCCGAAGGGGTGGAGGTCAGGCGCCGCATGATCCGGGGTCGGGCAGCCGACACCCTGATCGCCGAGTCCGACAATGCCTGCATGCTGGTGGTGGGCTCACGGGGCCGGGGCGGTTTCCGAGGCTTGCTGCTGGGCTCGGTCAGCCAGCAGATCACTCATCACGGCAGCTGCCCAGTGGTGATCGTCCGCCCCGACCTGCCTACGTAGCTGTCTTTCGGCGCTTCCTTCTCCGTCGGAGCGGCTCAGATCTCTACGATGACCTTTCCCCAAGTGCGGCGGTGGTAGATGTCGTCGAGGGCGGCGGGGACATCGTCGAAGGCATAGGGGGGGAACACTGGGGGATTCAGGCGCCCTTCTTCGAGGAGGGCAAAGATCTCCTGGCGGGCCCGTTCGGATGGTTCGGGATTGCGGCCTACCGACGCCCCCCAGTGGACGCCGACCACTGAGTAGTTCTTCAAAAGAATGTGGTTGGTGGGAGCGTCGGCGATTCGGCCGCTAGTGAAGCCGATCACCAACAGTCGGCCATCCCACGCCATGCACCTCCGGGACCGATCAAACACGTCACCACCCACTGGGTCGAGGCACACGTCTACACCATGGCCTTCGGTGTGGGCTCGAACTGGGTCGACAAAATCGGGAGTCTCTCGGTAGTCGATGGCCAGTTCCACTCCCATTTCCTTGAGCAGGGCGGTTTTCTCGGCCCCACCAGCGGTGGCGATGATCCTGGCACCCGCAATCTGGCCAAGCTGCACGGCAGCCGAGCCCACACCACCCATTCCAGCATGAACCAACAGCGTCTCGCCTTCGGCCAGGCGTCCCCGGTCGTGGAGGGCGAACCACGAGGTGCCGTAGTTCACTAGCGCTGCGGCGGCTGCTCCGGCCGTTATCCCTTCGGCCAGCTTGTGAACGCCGCTGGCCCGCAGCGCAGTCTTCTCGGCGAGTGACCCCCCGCCGATACCCACCACTCGGTCACCGACGGCCAAGTGGTCAACCCCGTCGCCGAGTTCCCGTATCCGGCCCACCACCTCGGTACACGGTGACCACGGCAGCTTGGTCTCCATTTGGTAGAGGCCCCGAGCCATGAGACAGTCCACAAACGTCAGCCCCACGGCTTCAACATCCACCACGACTTGGCCGGGGGCTGACTCCGGGGGGTCGACTTGCTCTAGCTGGAGAAACTCGACTGGGTCGCCCAGCTCATATTGTCGCCAAATCTGCATCAGCTTCCCTTGGTGTCGGCACTTGAACCGGCCGCGGCGGGGCGGTCCACCACCGACTTGATGCTGTCCAAGGCCCGCTGTTTGAACTCCTGCACCGACGCCACGTTGCCGGCCAGAGCCTGGTATTCCGACATAGTGCGGATGGCGTTGCGGGTGCCCATCGCCTCCATGCCCCGGTGGACACTGCGTTTATTGATCTGCTGGAGGTCGGACGGCACCCGGGCCACCCGCTTGGCCATCTCCAGCACCCGCTCGTCCAACTCCTCTTCGGGGTAGGCCCGGTTGGCGAAACCCATGGCGGCTGCCTCGATGCCGGTGTATGAGTCGCCGGTGAGCATCATCTCCATAGCGTTGCGGAACCCCACCAGCCAGGGGTGGTAGTTGAAGTCGGGCGGGCTCAGCACCCGCACCACCGGATGGCCGATGTCGGCGTTTTCGGCCACATAGACCAGGTCACAGGCGGCGGCTAGCTCTGATGCTCCGGCTAGGGCGTAACCGTGGATCTGGGCGATAACCGGTTTGGCTAGCTCCCAGATGGCCAGCCAGCTGTCGGTCACGTGGCGGGACCACTGCCCGTCGCCCCCGGCGGTGTAGTGAGGAGGATCGTCCATGAGCGAATCGGTCAGGTCATACCCCGACGAGAAGCACGGTCCAGCTCCTCGAATGATCGACACCCGCACGTCGTCGTCGACATCGGCCGCTTGCAGGGCAGCCAACAACTCCTTTCGCATGGGAGTGCTGATGGCGTTTCGCTTTTCTGGGCGGTTCAGGGTTATGCGACGGATGTGGGGTGCAGGATCATCGAGCAGGATGAATTCGTAGGACATGGCCTGACCCTATAACGACCGGTGCCCCGGACCCGAAGGCCCGGGGCACCGAGTGTTCCGATCAGGTAGTGGAACTACTGCTGGGTACGCAGTCGGCGGCTGAGGCCGAGCACCATCGCACCCGCGAGCACCACTGCGAGAGCAACTATGGCCAACAGCGGGGTGTTAGAGCCGGTGTCAGCCAGCATGTCGTCGCCCATGTCGTCAGCCATGTCATCGTCCATGTCATCAGCCATGTCGTCGTCGCCCATGTCGTCAGCCATGTCGTCAGCCATGTCGTCGTCGCCCATGTCGTCAGCCATGTCGTCGTCGCCCATGTCGTCAGCCATGTCATCGTCCATGTCATCGTCCATGTCGTCAGCCATGTCGTCGTCGCCCATGTCGTCAGCCATGTCGTCAGCCATGTCATCGCCCATGTCATCGCCCATGTCGTCGTCGCCCATGTCGTCAGCCATGTCGTCGTCGCCCATGTCGTCGTCGCCCATGTCGTCGTCGCCCATGTCGTCAGCCATGTCAGATGCACCGACCGTCACAACAACCCGCGCGCTCTCGCCACCTGGCCGCAGCTCAAACATGACCAAGACAACTCCGTCTTCAAGGACATTCGCAGTCACTGTGGCAGAGAAGTTGCCGTCACCGTCGTTGGTGGCCGTGCTACCTAGGCCACAAATGGCGAGGAAGTTATCTGATGTGATCTCATCAGGATCAGCGGTGTTGCAGGCTGTCGCATTGAGGGAAGCAGCGGTAAAGCCACTTCCGGACAAGGAAATCTCGTGCTCACCTGCGGCATCCACATAGGCCGGATCGGCCGTCAATGTCGGCCCACCCTGGGCTGTGGCGGCGCTTGCTCCTACCCAGGCAACAAGCGCCAGTGCCATCGCAACGAATACCAACTTGGTCTTGGTCATGACATAGCTCCTTGGGCCGCGCCGACATTTGGCCAGCCCCTACTCCTATAGGTTACGAAACCTTAGCGCGGTATTGCGTTTGTGTCATCCATCTAACAATTACATTTCATCCCTGGTCAGAAACGACCGGTGCCCCGGACCCGAAGGCCCGGGGCACCGAGTGTTTTGATCAGGGGTTGGTGTTACGTGTTACAGGGTGCGCAGCCGGCGGCTGAGGCCAAACACCATCAGACCAGCGAGGGCGATGCCCGCACCGATGATGACCAGCAGTGACGTCTCCACGCCAGTATCTGCCAGCATGTCGTCGTCCATCATGGCCATGTCCGCATCGACTATCACCTGGACGAATGCGCCTTCACCGTCTGTCCGGAGTTCGAACAGCCCAAAGGCGATGCCTGCTTCACCGATTTCAACTTCAACGGTGTTGGTCCAGGTGCCATCTGCTTCCAAATCGACCGCCGCGCCGAAACCGCCGCATTCTGCGATCAGTCCGGCGCCGCCAGCAGGTCCGATAATGGCATCCATATCAGAAGTGCCGCAGGTCACGAAGTTCACTGACGAGAGCGTGTAGCCAGCTCCATTCAGGGTGATCTCGTAAGTGCCGGGTTCGGCCACATAGTGCGGATCGTCCCCGTTGGCCGTCAAGGTCTGGTCCTGAGCCGAAGCGGACCCGGCGAACAAAAAGCCCACCAGCGCCACTGCCAGCCCAACGAAAATCAACTTGGTCTTGGTCATAGTTGTGTCTCCCTGGACCAAGCCAAGTGTCGGCCGGCCCCTACTCGGAATAATTGAGGCCAGACTTTAGCCCCTTCAAACGCCCATGTCATTAATTCTCCAAACACAAGTAGTCAATGCAGGGGGATAGAGGTCTCCTGGCTAGGGTGCCCGGCGTGGAGTCCATACGAAACTTCCGAACGCTGGGTGGCCAGACCACGGTTGACGGGCAAAAAGTGCGCACTGGGCTGGTATTTCGGTCGGCTCACTTGGCTGAAGCCTCCGACGCCGACTTGGACTCGTTGATTGATTTGGGCATTCGAACGGTCTTCGATTTCCGGAACCGGGGAGATCTTGCCGCAGAAGGCCCCAACCGACTGCCCGACGGGGTGGAGCAGGTCTCGCTGCCGATGGCCGATTCTGCGAACCCGTCCGGGCTTCGGGAGAATTTCTCTGCTTTCAGCGCCGATGAGCTAGAAGAGAGATTCGGCAACGGCAAGGCCTTCCAGTGGATGAAGGAGGCATCGGCGAGATTGGTAAGCGACCCGGTGCGCTCGTCCCAATTCGGTGAGTTTGTGAGAGGGGTTTTGGCACCGGGAGCGGCTCCGTTGTTGTTTAATTGCAGCGCGGGCAAAGACCGCACCGGCTGGGCGGCCAGCCTGCTGCTGCTGGCCGTGGGGGTTCCGGAGCAGCAGGTGGTGGATCACTACCTGGAGACCAACCAGCATGTGATTCCCGGCCGCTATGGCGAACTGATGATGCCGCTGGCCGTAGTACACGAGGACTACTTTGCCGAGCAGATGCGGGTATTGGCTGGCACTTGGGGGAGCTTCGATCAGTACTGGGCCGACGGTTTGGGCCTAGACGGAGGGCATCGACAGGCCTTGCGGGAGCTACTGCTGGATTAGTGGCTAGGGGGCTTTCAGCTCGCCGATGTTGTGAACCGGGGCGAGGGTGTCTTGGAGGTAGTCGGGGCCCTCCAGGGTGTCGACGAACCAGCCGGTGGGGCACATGGTGAGGATTTCCACCAGGCTGAACCCGGCCCCGGCCATCTGGGACTCGTAGGCCCGAGTGATAAAGCGCTTGGTGCGAGCCACGTTGCCTGCGTTGTTTACCGCACACCGGGCAACATAGGCCGCGCCGTCCATGGTGGCGGCGAGATCGGAAAGCAGAATCGGGTGGCCGTGCCGGTGGGCATCACGCCCCTCGATTGAGGTCTTGGTGCGCTGTCCCAGGGTGGTGGTTGTGGTCATCTGGCCGCCGGTTTCGCCAAACACACCGTTGTTCAACAGCAGGCAGGTGATGTTCTCGCCCCGGGCCGCGGCGTGCAGCACCTCTTGCAGGCCCTCGTTGACCATGTCGCCGTCGCCTTGGATGGTGATCACGAATCCGTCGGGCAGCATCCGCTTGATACCGGTGGCCACCGATGGGGCCCGGCCGTGCAGGGCTTGCACCACCTCCACGTCGAGGTTGTGGGCAAATGCGGTGTAGCAGCCGATGCCAAAGACGGTGATCGTGGACTGGGCCAGTTCCAATTCTTCGATGGCCTCCATGGCGGCCCGTATGGCGATGGGCTCCCCGCAGCCGGGGCAGAGGTGGTGGTTGGCCTGGGTGATGAGCGACGGCGTGAAGTCGTCAACGAGCGCAGCGGGCTCTTGTGGAGGTGATTCGGTGGAAAGGAATATCCGCTCGTCGCTCATGGCCCTCCTCCCTTCATGGCCCTCTTCCCTTCATGACAGGGCCTCCAAGATGCGTTCGGAGATGTCGGGCACGTTGATGTCGGGTCCGATCCCAAAACCGGAGTGATCCCAACTCGGGCTCCCGATGAACTCCACCGGCACTGCCCCCAGCGTAGCCAGCCGCACGTCGTCGACCATCTGGCCCATGTTCTGCTCGTACACCGCTACTTTGGCGGCGCCGGCGACCGCGCTGTGCATAGCCTGCGACGGGAACGGCCACAGCGTGATGGGGCGCACGTAACCCACCCGGTGACCGGCGTCGCGCAGTCGCAAGCAGGCGTAGCGTACGAACTTGCCCACCGATCCGTAGGCGGCCACCACCAGATCGGCGTCATCGCAGAAGCCGATATCGACCAGCGGGTCGACTCCGGCAGACATCTCTTGGATGTGGGCCGCACACGCCGCGTAGTGGGCCCCCAAGTCGAATCCCTCCTCGCCCTCAACGCCGCCCCCTAGGGGAGAGATGATCTTGGCTGACCCCGACCCCCCCGAAGATCCGTTCAGTGCCCAATTGGGCAACTCAGGGGCGGCTCCTTCTATGGAGGGAACCGAAACCGCCTGGTAGGTGTGGGCCAAGTAGTAGTCGCCCAGCACCATCACCGGAGTGCGCCACTGACTGGCCAACTCGAACGCCAGACGGGTCAGCTCCACCGCCTCGGGCACGTCCATGGGAGCCAGCACGATGTGGCGGTAATCGCCGTGGCCGCCGCCGCGGGTGGCCTGGAAGTAGTCGCCCTGCCCCCGGGCCATGTTGAACACCACCAGAGGAAGGCAGGCGTTGGTGATCTCCGACAGCGATTCCTGCATCAGCGACAGCCCTTGACCGGTAGACCCGGTGGCGGCCAGGTGACCGGTGGTGGCCGCCCCCCAGGCCATGCCCACCGCCTCCAACTCGCTCTCGGCGTTCATGCACACGCCGCCCACCTCGGGCAGCAGGGCGGCCATGTGCTCCAACAACTCGGTGAACGGGGTCATGGGGTATCCCGCGAAGAACCGGCAGCCGGCGGCCACCGCGGCTCGGGCTATGGCCTCTGATCCTTCTAGCAGCGCCCGGTCGCTCATTGTTCGCCCTGATCCTCGAGCGGCAGATCCAATGGTATGTCGTACTTGTACACCTGGAACACGAAGTCGGGACATATCTGGGCACAGGCCTGACAGCCGGTGCAACCAGCCAGCAGGCGGGGATAGCGATAGCCCCGGGTGTTGACCTCGTGGACGGTCATCTCCAGCACCCGGGGCGGGCAGGCGTCGATGCACAGGTCACAGCCCTTGCAGGCCTCGACGTCGATGACCACGGTGCCCCTGACGGTCACTGTGCCTCCCGGGGTGCTTGGGCTCACGCCGCCATCTCCCAGCCCGAGGCCAGCGCACCCTCATTGGCCTCGATGAGCTGGCTGCGGTAGGGCGGCACCGAGCGGCGCATGCCCTCAACCAGTCCGTCCAAGCTCACCAGTCCGGACCTCCGCCCGTAAACCCCGGACATCACCATGGCGGCCAACAGCGGGTTGCCCAGATCGGTGGCCACATCGGTGGCGGGAACCTCCACAACTTGATAGCGATCCTGGTCCAGCTCGTCCTCGAACACCGAGGTGTTGACCAGCACCAAACCGTGGTCGCGGATGCGCTCCCGCAGCGGAGTCCAGTACTGGTGGTGCATCAAGATGGCCGACCAGGTGCTGAACAGCACCGGCGGCGCCTCGATGGGATGGTCGCTGATCACCACCGTGCTGTCGGTGTTGCCTCCCCGCATCATGCCGCCGTAGCTGCCGAACACCAGCACTTCTTTGCCGTCGGCAGTCGCGCCCTGGGCGATGACTTGGGCGGCTAGCTGCACCCCTTGACCACCGATCCCGGTGAGCATCAGCTCCCGCTCCCCGGTGGCCTGGTCGTTCATCGGCTGTGCCCGATTGGCCGATTCGACACGGCTTATCGGCCCTTCCACACCGGGGGTCTTTTTTCCACGAATGCCCGGGGCCCCTCTTTGAAGTCCTCGGTCTCGAAGAGTGCTCTCCCGGCTTGGGTGGCGATCTTGAAGGATTCGGCTTCGGTGGTTTCCAATCCATCGAGCAGGGCTTGGCGAGCACCCCTGACTGCCAACGGTGGATTTTCGATGATGCGCTCAGCCAGCGCCTTTGCCTCTGACAGCGCTTTCCCGGGTTCGCATACCACGTTTACCAAACCCAGGGAAAAGGCCCGATGGACGTCGATGGTGTCGCCGATCAGCGCCATTTCCATGGCGATGTTCACCGGTATGCGACGGGGAAGCCGGCTGACGCCACCCTCGGATGCGATCAGGGATCGCTTGACCTCAGGCAATCCGAACACGGCATCAGCAGACGCCACCACCAGATCACAGGCCAACACCATCTCAAATCCTCCGGCCACCGCGGGGCGGTCCACAGCCGCGATGACTGGCTTGGTGCGCTGACGGCGGGAGAAGTGGCCGAAGCCATGCTCGGGATGCATGATCCCCGCGGTCCGGCCCTCAGAAAGTGCTTTCAAATCGGCGCCGGCGCAGAAAACGCGGCCGTTGCCAGCCAGGATTGCCACCCACACCTCATCATCAGAGTCGAACCGGTCGAACGCCTCGCCCAATGCGGCGGACAGCTCCGGGCTCATGGCGTTGCGCGACTCCGGCCGGTTCATGGTGATGACCGCTATTCGGCCTTCAGATTCGTAGATGGCCAGGCTCATCGCGCTTCTCCCTACTCTGGATCTCTGACCTTCAAAAGCTGCTTGCCGTGGTTGGCGCCGGAGAACAGCCGTAGAAATGTTGCGGGGATGTTCTCGAATCCTTCCTGGATGTCGGTTTGAAAGGTGATTTCTCCGTCAGCCACCCACTTTCCGAGATCCTCGATGGCCGCGGGCACCCGGTCCATGTGGTCAAACATGATGAAGCCCTGAAGGGTGAGCCGCTTTTCGATGAGCTGGAACATGTTGGGCGGCCCTGGTCGGCGTAGGCCCTGGTTGTAGGTGGAGATGGCCCCGCAGCAGGCTATTCGCCCCCCTTGGGCCATGTGATTCATGACCGTCTCCAGCATGTCCCCGCCCACGTTGTCGAAGTACACGTCAACCCCGTCGGGGCAAAGTTCAGATAACCGGGCGCCTACGTCTTCGTTCTTGTAGTCGATGGCTCCATCCAGACGGGCCTCTTCGAGGAGCCATCGGCACTTGTCGGTCCCTCCCGCAATGCCCACCGAACGGCAGCCCTTGAGGCGGGCAATCTGGGCGGCCACTGACCCGGTGGCCCCTGCTGCCCCCGAGGTCAATACCGTCTCGCCCGGTTGGGGACGGCCGACATCGAGCAGACCGATGTGGGCGGTGAGCCCTGTGCCTCCCAGCGGGCCCAACATGACCGGGATGGGGGTGCCTGGTGGCACCACCCGGACGTTGCCGTCGACCACCTCGTAGTCCTGCCAGCTCATCATGCCGCTGACCAGGTCGCCCTCGTTCAGCGCCGAGGTGTTGGAGGCAACCACCTGGAAGACCCCCGGTCCCACCATGGGCTGGCCCAAAGGCGCAGGGGGCATGTAGGTGATGAAGTCCTCCAACCATGTGCGCATGGCCGGCTCGAAGCTGAGATAGCACAGTCGGGCCAGCGCTTGGCCGTCACCCGGTTCGGGGACGGCAGTCTCCCGGTACTCGAAGTTGTCCACGCCCACCGGCCCGTCGGGCCTGGTGGCGTAGATCCACTGGCGGTTCATCCCGCCAAACTACTCGGGTAGGTCCTCTGGCCTCTCAGCGAGCCGGGCGGACTCGCATCAACATGGTGGCCATCAAACGGTCCCCTTTGCCCAGATCCCTGATCTCGGCCACCACCCACCCAGATGATGGGTCGCCCATCCAGCGGCAGGTGCTGTACACCGGGCCGATTTTTCCCCCCAACAGGTAGCGGATGTCCATGTCGGCCACCGCGTGGGGCGTGCCGAGATCATGCTCGGCAAAGGTCTCGGCCCCCACCTCGCCCACCAGAGTGACCATGGCCCCCTGCATGATGCCCGCAGGGTTGAGCAACTGCGGGGTGAGCTCGACCTCCACATGGCCGGTGGCGGCATCCACCACCTCGATGCCAGCCACCTCGGCTAGGGGCTGGTCGATGTCGGGAAGCCCCGTGAGATCGGGACGGGGAGGGTCGTGGATGGGCTTGGCTGGATCGCCGGGTCGCTGGTGGTGGCGACCGAAACCGATCTGGGCGTAGCCGATCTCGGCGCCGTCGGTAGTGGTGAAGCGGCACTCGCAGGTCAGCGTGGAAGCCCCGGCCCGCAGCACCTCGGCGTAGACATCGATTTGATCGGGAAGAGGGACGGCTGCGGTGCGGAGTTGGAAGTCAGTGGTGAAATGCCAGCAGTCGGGATCTTCTTTCTCCCCGATCATGCCGCCCGTGATGTCGGCGATCAGCATCAGCACTGATGGCCTCACCTGACCGCCATAGCACTGCTCGTCGAACACCCGGAGCATTCCGTACCCGGGCTGGGAGCTGGGGTCGCAGTAGATCCCCAGTTGGGCGGTAAGCATGAATCTCGAAGTTGATGAATCAGGGGCGTTCATGGTGCCCTATTTCCCAAGGCGTTTTGGTTCTAGACGGAGACGTCCTCTAGGACGGTGCCCTTGAAGAAGTCAGGGCGGGCTTCGGAAAAGAAGCGGTGAGCGTTGCCGAAGGTGAATGCCCGGAACTGGTCTTCGTTCAGCCAGCCGTGCTCCACCTGCTCCCACACCTCAGGCATCACTTCTGACATGTCGGGCACGTCCCAGTGGCCCACGTCGGAGGAGAAGATGGTGTTGAGGTTGGCTCCTTCGGGTAGAGCGCCGTCGAAGGCCAGCCGCACAAGGGGGTCGTCGGCTTCGCACCCGAACCAGTAGGACCGGTCGATCTGCTCGATGATGTCCTCGGGGCAGGTGATGCCGGCGGCCTCAAAGTCGTTGACCACCACATCATTGCTGATGCCCTTCTGCATCGATTTCCCGAATCCGGCGGGCAAGTCGATGGGGTCGTTGGCCTCAGCCAGTAGAGAATCGAAGTACTCGGGATCAAATCGGGCCGGATCGTAGGCCTTCAGGCCTTCGGGACCGCGCTTCTCCCAGTGGCTGAGGAGGTCGCATACCAATTGGGCACCCCAGGTGACCCCTCCTTCAAGGAAGCCGAGGCGCAGGTCGGGGAAGCGATGGGTAACTCCGCCGAAGAAAATCGACTTGGCGGTGGCCTCACTAGCGGCGCCGAAGTTGCCCAGGTGGTTGTAGGTGAAGTTGGAGATGGAACGGCGTCCGTCCCAGCCCATCGATCCGGAGTGGAAGCTGGCCGGGGTTTGCAGGTCAACTAGCCGCTGCCAGAGGGGGTCGTAGTCGTAGGCCGAATCGAGGCCCAGCGAGTCGATCCAGGTGGCCATCTCCCCGCCGGCCGGTAATTGTCGGGGCACGAATCCGCCGATCATCACTGCCTTGAAGCCCAATTCGGTGACCGCGAACTCGAGATGCTCAATGGCCTCTTCGGGGGTGTGGGTGGGAATGGCGGCTACCGGAGTCAGGCGGTCTTGCAGGCCTTGGTAGCTGTCGGCCAAGTACCGATTGAGGGCTCGGCAGAGCTTGTTGCGGACCTCGTCGTCTTTGTAGGCGGGAAAATTGAGTCCGATGCTGGGGTAGCACACCGCGAAGTCCATTCCCAGCTCTTCGATTCGGTCGCGGAAAAGCGCGGGTGACACCGCGGTGGCGAAGTCGCGGGTGTTGCCCAGCGGCAGGGCCCACCACGGACCCCGGAAGGAGCGCTGGGCCAGCCGTTCGTCAGGCGACAGGCCGCTCCAATTGCGCTCTCCGTTGAACGAGCAGCTTGACATGTAGGGGTAAAGCCCTCCCTCAAGCCCCTCGTCGAGGCAGTACTGGTGCAGGGCTGGGTAGTGCTCGAACACGTGCCCATCGGCGTCGATAACGGGATGGCCGAGGTCGGCTCGGATGTCGGCGGCGGATCGCTGGCTGCTCATGGGGGAAACGCTAGCTACTACCGTTGGTGGTTGTCTCAGTGACACGAGATAGAAGAGGTTCAGAAGATGAGCACCGTTACCCCCGTTCGCCCTTGTATTTCGGCTGATTCGCACGTGACCGAGCCCGACAACACCTACATCGACTACATCGATCCCAAGTTCCGAGACCGAGCGCCGCGGGTGGATTGGGCCGATGACATGGGCGTGTTCATGTCGATCGACAACGGTCGCAACCGGATGCCTTTCGGCATGATCGCCGCGGCGGGCAAGAGCTGGCATGAGATCAGCATCTCCAGCGGCACTCGCTGGGAGGAGCTGCACCCCGGCGGCTACGACCCGGTGGCCCGACTGGAAGAGCAGGACCGCGACGGCGTGGTGGCCGAGGTGATCTATCCGTCGGTAGGGATGACCATTTGCAACCACCCCGACGGCGACTACAAGAAGGCCTGCTTCGACGCCTACAACCGCTGGATAGCCGAGTTCAACTCCCACTCCCCGGAGCGGCTCATCGGCCTGGGCCAGACCGCGATTCGCTCCGTGGACGAGGCCATCGCCGACCTGGAGGCCATGCGGGACTTAGGGCTCAAGGGGGTCATGCTTCCCGGTTACGCGGCCTCCGGCCTCGACTACGACCATCCCGATTTCGACGCATTCTGGGAGGCGGCGGTGTCGATTGGGATGCCGCTGTCGTTCCACATCCTCACCTCGGGCAACGACCACCCCATGGCCGCTCACTTCCGAGGGCCGAAGATCAACTCGTTTCTGGGGATTATCCGGGGCAACCAGGACATCATCGGCACGCTGATCTTCGGCGGCGTGTTCGAGCGCCATCCCGATTTGCAGGTGGTGTGCGTGGAGGCCGACGCCGGCTGGGCGCCCCACTGGATGTATCGGGCCGACCACGCCTACAACCGGCATCGCAACTGGTTGGAGAGCGCCGAGCTGTCCAAGAATCCCAGCGATTACTTCCGAGAGAACGTGTACCTCACCTTTCAGGACGACTGGGTGGCATTCAAGCTGCTCGACCTGATGAACGAGAACCGGGTGATGTGGGCCAACGACCACCCCCACTCCGACGCCACCTGGCCGTGGTCGCAAGAAATGCTCACCGAGCAGACCACCCACATGACCGATCACCAACTTGACCGAGTCCTCCGCGACAACTGCGCCGAGCTCTACGGACTGACCGTCTAGATCGATTTCGGTCGCTGGCTGAGTTTTTTCATATTTTCAGGCATATTTCAGGGGGGAATGTGTCACTGGGGTTGGTATAATTTCATCTATGGAATTTACGTTGAATCCCAGTACAGGCGGTGCCGACGACGGTGCTGCTGAGGGTTTTGCGTTCCCGGACTATTCGGAGGCCGGCGCTTCGGAGCTGTTGGGTTTGATGGGCGAGGCTGATCTGTTGCGCCGCCGGGCGGAGGGCTATCTGGTCGGGTTGGTCGTGCGTTACGGCGAGCTCGAAGGGCCGGGCGCGGCGGCGACGGTGTGCCACCAATTCGGTATCAGCGCCTACCGGGCCCGCCGGCTGGCCAAGACGGCCGAGAGCCTCACAGCCATGCCGCAGATTCTTGGCGCAGTCCAAGACGGGCACATCTCCGCGGACCAGGGCGCGCTGGTCGCCGAGTCGCACAAGCGGGCGCCGATGAGCGAACAAGACCAGCAGGAGTTGCTGGATCTGGGCGGCTGGCAGGGCCACGACGAGTTCAAGAAGTCAGTCGCCGCCCGCGAGGACCAGCGTCGCGCCGATGACGGGATGGGCCGCGCCGAGCGCCAAAGAGCCCGCCGCTCCTTCAAGGTGTTCGACAGCAGCGGCGGCATGGTCGTGTTGCACGCCGAACTGGACCAGGTGTCCGGCGAGCGGGTCAAAATCGCTGTTGACGCCATGAGCACCAAGATGCTCGGCGACGACATCGCCTTCGACCCCATCCGCACCTTCGAGCAGCGCAACGCCGACGCGCTGGTCGCGCTCATCACCCAGCAGCCCGCCGAGACCGCCAACGCTGTAGCGGAAGGCACCTCTGGCTGCGGGATCCCAAACGAGGTGGCGGCGGTGGCGCCGGACTGCGGCATCAGGCCGCAGAAGACGGTGCTGGTGATCTCCGCCGACTACGACGCCATCGAGGGCCGGCTCCAAAACGCCGGGCTGATCGACGGGACGCCCATCGAGCTCGACGAGCTCCGCCGCCTCGCCTGCGACGCGCAGATCGTGCCGATGATCTTCGCAGCCGACGGGCAGCCCCTCTACATGGGAAGAGCCCAAAGAGCACCCACCAAAGCCCAGAAGCTGGCCCTGTACCGCAGAGACCGCGGCTGCGTTGGCTGCGGCATCCGACCCCAAGTATGCGACGGCCACCACATCCAACCATGGGACCACAACGGGCCCACCGACATGCCCAACCTGGTGCTGCTGTGCCCCAAGTGCCATAGGAAAGTCCACAAACACGGTCACATTCTCGGGCGCGATTCTGCAACGGGCCGGAACCGCCTGCTGCCCCCACCCCGGCCCAGCCCCACAGCCCACCCACCGCCCGCTGAGCAACTGACCGCCGCCTGAGCCCACGCCCCGCCAACACCAGGCCGCCGCCTGAGCCCACGCCCCGCCAACACCAGGCCGCCGCCTGAGCCCACGCCCCCAAACCCCCGCAGGCCCTGTCGCCATGATTTGATGGAGCCCGTGCAGATATCGGTGCCGAGGCTGATAGGACTGGTGGTCGGACTGATGCTTCTGGCCACAAGTTGCCAGTCAGACCCGTCGATTCTGGAACAAGCCCTCGACCCCGGCACAGCAACGCCCACAGAGGAGCCATCGCCCGCGGCCCTACCTTCAGCTACGCCGTCGGCTCTCCAAGACCACGGCACACCCTCTCCGGTATCAGAAGATGGATTGTCTGCCGCGGAGCCTGAACTCGAGAATCGTCCAGATGCGTATCTTGGCCGCCCTCCCGAAAGTCTCGCTCCGGAGGACTACAGCGCCGTGCCACCGGAGGTGATGATACGTGATCTTGTGCGCCAGGGAGAGACGCGCGAGCCGCCGACGATCAGAGTCACCGGCCATGGAACCTCTTTTGAGCTAACAATCTGGACTACATGCTGGATCGACTTCATCGGTTCTGACGGCACATATTCGGACTACTGCGCTGACGGCGTTCCCGATCTCGTTGACGAACTTGAACGGGTGCGCGGGGCTGGACCCCTCTATGTCGAGTTTCCCGTGGCCGGATGGGAATTCAGCGCGACAACCTTTCAGATTGGTGACGAAGAAGGGTGCGGCCGTTCCCAGACGGAGCCGCTCGCCCGCATCGCACCCACCGTCCACAAACTGGTACCGCAGGGCTTCGCCGGTGCCTACATCGTCGATGTATACGGCAGCGGTCCGGGCGGCGACGTGATCTCCTCGTTCGTGTGGGAGATGACGGTTGATGGCGTTCTGCCGGTGCCGAAGGCCAACATGGGGCTGTTGTGGTTCGACGACGGGCAGGTGACCACCTACGCCGCCGGAATGTCGATTTCGGGGCTTGCCATTACACCTGACTCGGCTTCTGCCACCGTGATTGTCACAGCCGCCAACGGCGCCAGCACTGAAGTGCGTTACGTAGAAGACAGGCCGGAAGGTTGCCGCAGCCCCGGATTGGTGAGTCTGGACGTCAACAGGAGCGATGCTCTGCGGGCTGCGGCTCTGGGTGAGGCACCATTCACCTACGACGTCGAGTTGACGATGGACGGCACGGTGTACAGGGCAACAGCAACTTGGCCCCGAGACGAGTTTGTCGACCATTCCGGTTACGTCCCACTCAACTTTGACCCGGCCCTCCCCGCCCTCGCCCCTAGAGAGGCCACTCCGACGCCTCCTTAAGTGGCTCCTACGACCTGCTCCAATCTCGAAGCATGAGCTGCATGACGGCTAGACGCGATCAGTTGGCCGTCATATCTGGTTGGTGCGGAGGGCTTGCCAGATCCGTTCTGGTGTGCAGGGCATGTTGATGTGGGTGACGCCGAAGGGGGCGAGGGCGTCGATGATGGCGTTCTGGACGGCGGGGGGCGCGGCGATGGTGCCGCTCTCGGCCACTCCCTTGGCGCCGAGGGGGTTGCGGTCGGTGGGGGTTTCGGTGAAGCGGGTTTCCACTTCGGGGACATCGCTCGCTGCGGGTACGAGGTAGTCGGCCAAGCTAACGGTAAGCGGGTTTGCGTCGGCGTCGTAGCGCATCTCCTCGAAGAGGGCGACGGCGATGCCTTGCACGGCGCCACCTTGCACCTGGCCTGAGGCTTGCATCTCGCTGAGCACCCTGCCGCAGTCGGTGACGGCCACATGGCGGATCAGGTCCACATTGCCGGTCTCGGTGTCGACTTCTACAACGGCCACGTGGGTGCCACCGGAGAAGGTGGGCTGGCCTTGGTCGAAGGCCGCGGTGGCCTCGGTTCCGGCCAAGTCGGTTAGTGCGATGCTGGCTGAGGGGGTGCCCCGGATGCCCAGGGTGGCGTCGGGGTGGAGCTCGATGTCGTCTACTGCGGCTTCGAGCAACTCGGCGGCCCGTTCTTTCAGCTTGTCGCGCAATCGGCCAACTACCTGGACGGTAGAGCTGCCGGCCAGCGAAGCCGATCGCGATCCAAAGCTGCCCAACGCAGAGCGGAAGCGGCCGGTGTTGGGGGTGGCGGCCATAATCAGGGCAGGGTCTACATCCAAGGCGTCGGCAGCTAAGCGGGCGACAACAGTCTGCATTCCCTGACCGATGGGGGCGGTGCCCGCATCAATCTCGATGCGGCCGTCGTCGGTCACCCGGGCCGAGGCCGGCTGGCAAGGCTCGTGGCGGCCAGTGAAATCGGCCCAGCAGCTGATGCCGATGCCGAGGAGCCGGGGCTTTTCCGAGACTCTGAGGGCAGCTTGGTCTTCCCGTAGTTGTTGGTATCCGATCTCTTGGAGAGCCTGCTCCAAGGCACCAAGATGGTTGGCTTCATCCATGAGCAGTTCGCCAGGGGTCTGTCGGGGGAAGTCATCGGGCCGAAGCAGGTTGCGGCGGCGGATCTCCGCCGGGTCCAGATTCAGAGCTCGCGCCAAGTTGTCCATGGCCCGCTCCAAGAGCCCAATGGCCTCGGCTCGGCCCGGGCCTCGGTAGGGGCCGGTGGGGACTGTATTGGTCATCACCGCCGAAGCGGTGACCGCAACCCGGTCGATCCGATAGGGGCCGGGGAGCAGCCGCTGGGTTTGCAGCGGCTCAAATGCGCCCATCCCGGCGTACCCGCCCACATCTGCGCTCACCTCGGCTGTCAGCGCGGTGACAGTCCCGTATTGGTCGGCGGCCAGCGTGATGCTCTGGTCTTGATCCCGGGCCTGCATCGACAGCAGATTCTCAGGGCGGGTTTGAACGAGGCGCAGCGGCCGGTTCAGTCGCTGGGCCAATTGCGCGGCCACGGCAAACAGGCCGTTCTCGCCCCAGCACTTTCCTCCGAAGCCGCCTCCGATGGGGGGTACCACCACGCTGATCTGATCGTCGGGCAAGGCCAAGGTGCGGGCCAGCTCGTCGTGGGTGAGAGCAGGCATTTGGGAGTTGACATGGACTACCACCCGGTCGCCGTGGGGGACGACAAGACCAGCAATACCCTCAATGGGAGAGCACGCCACCCGGGGATAGTGCTGAGAGAGGGTGACGGCTACTTCGGCCTGTTCGAGAGCAGAACGGACCGCGGTGGGATTGCCGGATGGGACGGTGAGCACGACGTTGGACCCGTGCCGGGGATGCAGGAGCGGTGCATCCTCGCCGGTGGCAGAGGACAGGTCGGAGAGTGGGGGCAGCGGCTCGTAGCTGACCTCAACTAGTTCGCAGGCATCGGCCGCGATTGCTTCGCTGACCCCAACGATGGCGGCTACTGCCTCACCGACATAGGCCACCGATCCCTGGGCCAGCGGGGGTCGGCTGATCTCTGTGGGGGTGATGCCTTCCACGCTCGGCTGGGTGATCAGCGCAAGATCATCGGCAGTGAATACTCCGACAATGCCTTCGAGGGCTTCGGCGGCCGATGTGTCGATACCGGCAATGGTTGCCCGGGCCACCGGTGACCGCACGAAGCCCAGCCATAGCGCACTCTCAACATTGAGGTCACCGCCAAAGCGGGCTCGGCCGGTCAGCAGGTCGAAGTCTTCGACCCGGCCTTCCCAAGTGCTCACAGCAAGAAGTCTCTACAGGGCTTCTTCGATGACGGTGCCCTTGAAGAAGTCGGAGTTCGTGCCAGCCCAAAGCGACATCGGGTGCTCGAAGGTGAAGGCCCGGAAGTCGGCCTCATTGAGGATGCCGTCGTCCACCAACTCGTAGGCCTCGGGCAGCACTTCTCGCACATCGGGGACATCCCAGTGGCCCACGTCGGAGGCGAAGATGCCCTTCACCACTTGGCCCCTCGGGGTCACCTTCCGGTTAAACCCGATAGCGGTCATGGGGTCGTCGGCTTCGCAACCGAAATGGAACCGGTCCCAGATGGCCAGGATGTCTTCCACGGTGTCCACCCCGCTGAGGGCGAACTCATCGATGGTGGCCGGGTCTTCGTCGGGCTCGCTCAGCATGTGCAGCGCTTCTTGGAGGCGGTCGCGGTGGCTGTTGGCCGCTTCCGTCCCAAATTTGTCAAAGAGCTGGCCCAGCTCGTCCATGTCCACCGCGGCGGGGTCGTAGTGTCCGATGGCGTCGCGGTTGCGCTTCTCCCAGTGGCCGATCACATCAGACAGCAGGTTGACCCCCCAAGCCACGCCCCCTTCCAGGAAGGCCCACCGGAGTTCGGGGAAGCGGTGGGCCACCCCGCCCATGAACACCGCCCGGCACAGGGCCTCGCCGGCAGCGGCGAAGTTGCCCAGGTGGTTGTACACGTAGTTGGTCTCCGACGTGCGGCTGCCCCAGCCCATGCCCGCGGAGTGGAAGGTGGGCGACACGCCGAGTTCGGTACACCGCTGCCACACCGGGTCGTAGTCGCAGGGGGAGTCCATGCCCAGGGTGTCCATGCGGCGGGCGTGGCGGTGGCTGGTGTTCTCCCGGTCCACCGGCCGGGGCACCAGCCCGGTCATCATCACCGGGCGCATGCCCAGTTCGCCCGCTGCGAAGTCCAGTTCGGCAATGGCTTCGTCGGGGGTGAACATGGGGATGATGGCCACCGGCATGAGGCGGTCGGAGTAGGGCTCGTATGCCTGATGGAAGTAGAGGTTGAACGCCCTTGCCGCCCCGACGCGCAGGTCCTCGTCTTCGAGGCCCATGCAGGTCAGCCCGTAGGTGGGGTAGAGCACGGCCAAGTCGATCCCGATCTCGTCCAGTCGCTCGTACAGCAGCTTGGGCAGCAGGGCGGTGGCCCGGTCGAGGGTGTTTCGGGCCGGCAGCCCCCACCACGCCGAGCGCATCATCCCGGCGGCCCGGCGCTGCTCCAGGGTCAGATCGATGGACTTCCGCGCCCCGTACTCCACGACCTTGAACTTGTCCACCAGCTCGGGACCGCCGACGGTGGCCATGATGTCGTGGACTTCGGGGAGAAACTCGACGATATGGCCGTCGGAATCGATGATCGGATGGTCGATGGCGTCGCGGATGCGCCGCACCTCGGCGCTGGGCTCAAAGCTCATGGGGGACACACTACGACCCCGGATGTCAGTGGTGTCAGGCGTACACTTCGGCGGTATGCGAGGCGTTATCAGCTTCGGGGGCTACGTGCCGTACCGGCGCTTGGACCGGTCGGCCATCGCCGCGGTCATGGGCAAAGGCGGTGGGCGGGGCACCCGATCGGTGGCTTCCTACGACGAGGACACCACCACCATGGGGGTGGAGGCAGCCCGACTGGCGCTGCGCCCTGCTGATGCCGAGCCCCGGGCGTTGTGGTTTGCCACCGCCGATCCCGCCTATCTGGAGAAAACCAACGCCACCGCCATCCACGCCGCCCTTCGGTTGGATTCCTCCGCGAGCGCGCTGGACTTCGGGGGCGCGGTGCGCTCTGGCATCGGGGCGCTGCGGACTGCCCTGGATGCGATTGGACCGACGTTGGTGGTGACCGCCGACAAGAGAGGCGGACTGCCTACCGGTGCCGATGAGGCCACTGGCGGCGACGGCGCCGCCGCATTCTTGATCGGCACAGAGGACGACGGGCCGATGGTGGCCGAGTTGCTGGGTTCGGCATCGGCCACCGAGGAATTCGTGGACCGTTGGCGCCAGCCGGGCTCGCCCAGCACCGGCCAATGGGAGGAGCGCTTTGGCGAGACCCGCTACGGCCCGCTGGCTGACCAAGCCTGGAAAGAGGCGCTGGGCGCGGCGGGCATCGGAGCCGACGATGTGGATGTGGCGGTGGTGACCGGGTCTCACGGCCGAGCGGTCAAGCGGGTGGCCGGCCAGCTCGGAGCGGCTCGGGTGGCCGACGACTTGGGCGCGGTGGTGGGCAATACCGGCACGGCCCATCCGGGATTGTTGTTGGCCAATGAGTTGGAGCAGGCCGAACCCGGCCAGACCATCGCGGTGGTGATGCTGGCTGACGGGGCGGAGGTTCTGATTCTGCGGGCCACTGAGGCGTTGGCCGCTTACGCGTCTGCCCTTCCCGTGGCCGACCAGATCGCTGCTGGCGCCGAGGTGAGCTACGCCACGTTCTTGCAGTGGCGGGACATGATCCAGGTGCAGCCCCCGAATCGACCCGAGCCAACCCGACCGTCGTCGTCGGCCGCGGCCCGAGCCCAGGACTGGAAGTACGGGTTCGTGGGCAGCCGGGGGACCGAGAGCGGAACGCTGCACCTGCCGCCGGCCCGGGTGTCCATCCGCCCCGAGGACGATCTCGATGCCATGGACCCGGCGCCCATGGCCGACGTCGGGGCCACCGTGGTGACCTTCACCATCGACCGGCTGGTGTACTCGGTAAGCCCGCCGGTGGTGTTCGCAGTGGTGGACTTCGACGGGGGCGGGCGGCTCCCGGTTGAGTTGACCGACGTGGATCCCGACGCGGTCCGCATCGGCCAGCGGGTGGAGATGACGTTTCGGCGGCTGTACGAGGCCGAGGGCATCTACAACTATTTCTGGAAGGCCCGCCCGGCGCGGTCTTCATCGGGAGACTAGGAGGCGACCGATGGCCAGTCATGGCATCAAAGACCAGGTGGCGATCATAGGAATGGGTTGTACCCAATTCCGGGAGCACTGGGACAAGGGAACCGACGACTTGCTGATCGACGCCGCCACCGCCGCTTTCGACTCCGCCGGCGTGGCCAAAGACGATGTGGACGCATTCTGGCTGGGCACGGCATCAAGTGGCATGAGCGGACTCACGCTGAGCCAGCCCCTGAAGCTGGAAGGCAAGCCGGTCACCCGGGTGGAGAACTTCTGCGCCACCGGCTCGGAGGCACTGCGCCAAGCCTCCTATGCGGTGGCCAGCGGGGCCTACGACATAGCCATGGCCATCGGGGTGGAGAAGATCAAGGACTCCGGCTATCAGGGATTGAACGCCGCCCCCGCCCCCCACGACGGCACCAAGCGGAACCTGACCGCCGCGGCCATGTACAGCCTGGTGCTCCCGGCCTACGCCGCCCGCTACGGGGTGGACGAGGACGAACTGCGCATGGTGGTGGCCAAAATTGCCGAGAAGAACCACCGCAATGGGGCGCTCAACCCGCTGGCCCAGTTCCGCCGGGAGATGCCGGCCGAAAAGATCTGCGAGATGGCCTCGGTGGCCGGGCGGCTGTCAGTGTTCGACTGCTCCGGCGTGGCTGACGGTTCGGCCGCCGCCATCGTGGTGCGAGCTGAAGATGCCCACAAGTACTGCGACGACCCGCTGTACATCAAGGCGCTGTCGTTCGTGTCGGGCACCGGTGGCGGGCTCATCGACCCCGACTACGACTACACCACGTTCCCGGAGTGCGAGATGGCCGGAGCCGACGCCTACCGCCAGGCGGGAATCGACGACCCCCGCCCGGCACTGGCTATGGCCGAAGTTCACGACTGCTTCACCCCCACCGAGATGGTGCTCATGGAAGACCTGGGCTTCTGCGAGCGGGGCACCGCCTGGAAAGAGGTGCTGGCCGGGACTTTTGAGCGCAACGGCGACATGCCCATCAACACCGACGGTGGCCTCAAGGCGTTCGGCCACCCCGTGGGGGCCTCCGGCCTGCGCATGCACTACGAGTGCTGGCTCCAACTCCGCGGCCAAGCCGGCGACGACCGCCAAATCGACCTGTCCAACCGCAACCTCGGCCTGGTCCACAACCTCGGCGGCTACCCCGGCGAAATGGTCTCCTTCGTCTCCATCCTCGGCCCCGAACTGGGATGAAGACTCCATCTGAAGAAGACATCCGACTGCTTGCTGACAAGATTGAGGAGAAACTGACCTTTGTCGTCTACGAGAGACTTCCTGGCCTACTTGTCGAGGCGGTGAAACTGGCAGCGGTGACCGCTGCAACTTCGGGGAGTGGACCGGTGGCGGCAGTTGCGGCCCGAGGTGGCCGAGGGGCCAAGGTAGCGAGAGCAGGGTTAAGGGCACTCAAGATGGCCAAGGCAAAAGTGGCTACGAATCTGGTGGCGAAGAGGGTCACGCAAGCAGGACAATCGGTGGCCCAGACAAGATCGACTCGGGCTGCGGAGCAGGCGATAAGAAGGGTTCTGCCTCCCGATCGGATCAGGGCCATCGCCGATCGAACAGCTGTCTTGGTGATGCCGATGATGGCTAATGCATCAGAAGCGGGGAAGGATCGCGAATTCCGGCGGGCGCTGGCTCAAGCGCTTTCGGAAGCGGGGGTGGCAAATGCCATTGCCAAAGAACTGACTGAGCGCTTCACCAAGAGGTTAGGCAAAGCCGTTCCACAAAGGGTGCGAGACGCCTTGGAGAAGGCACTTCGACAGGAGTGACGACTGGTCGCCAGTGCGCTTTTGTAGGCCCGTTCAGAGCTTGAGGTGCTTGCTATCGCGAATCAGGCAACGATGGGTTGGAACTGTGGGCCGGACAGCGGCTCATAGTTTTCCGGCCAGGGAGCGGTCAGCCGGCAGATAAGTCGCATGTAGGGCTCTACTTCAGGGGGGTTGACGTGTTCGGCAGTGATCATGATGTCGTCTTCCCCGATGAGATCGCGAAGATCGTGGACGGTGTCCAGCAGATAGTCGGGGATCCAGCCCACGGTCTTGTTGTTCCGAGTGTTGATGAGAATTGCCTGCGGGTTTGTTGAGTTTTTGGGCTCATCTAAGAGGCTCAGACGGTCTCCCGGCCGCAAACCGGCCACTGCGTCCGAAGCCCCTTCGAGATGTCGCACTCCTCGGGCGAAGAACAGAGCGGTGAGATTGCCGTTTTCGGTCCGACGAGGAGGAGCGAACACTTCGATGCGGTCGGTCATCTTGCGACCCTCGTTGCGGGCCATGACCTCAAAGGGGTCAGTCTCCACATCGAGTCCTAGAGTCTCGACGTACTCCGCGTAGTCCGGACGTTGACGAGGCATCTGCCGTTTGCGGAATACAGGAAATAGCTGATCGTCCACATAAAGCCTGTGCAACTCAGGCAGACCCGGCAACAGCGGAAAGCCATCCAATGTTTCCGCATGCTTCAGATACACGAATTCGAACTCCTGCGACTCATCAGAGACGCGCTGAGTAAGCAACCCAACGGGATGGATCAAACCGTCAGGGTGGCGCCAAGTCACGAATAGGTGGTGGTCCGTCATTTGATCCACTCTATCCACGGGGAGTGACAGGTCGAATGTGACCAGAGTAGCCGAACTCATAAAGACAGTCGGGACCAGTTACGTCGCAGCATCCGCTCCGCGAACTCCTTCGATAGATCTGACATCCGGCGTTCTGTGACTTGCCAGATCGGGGCGACTAGGTCATCCAATTGCTGGACACGTCCGAGCCAGTGCACAAAAGCAGGTTGTCCGTCGAGTGCTCGAGCTTGCCCCACAACTTCGACGGGGTGAGACCTGTCGGCAAAACGGGTCTTGGCACGATCCGCCCAGCCCTCAGGGGTGAAGTTGCTGTCTCGCGAAGTAAGCCGTTCTTGCTTTTGCTGGTCACTGAGCTGGAAGCCCAGGCTGGAAGCGTGATCAAAGGTTGGCGCCAGACGGTGTTGACCTTCTAGGGAGGTCAACTTGATTGCACTCCAGTTTTCTTCGTGCCGGTCGGTATTGCCGATCAGAGCGTCTAGGACCAAGTACCCGACAAAGACATCCCAAGCCGATAGCCCTTCATCGGCATTCGATGGAGGGTCGACGTCTCTGAGCGCTCTGGCAGCTGCTTCCACCGTGTACAGCTCACGACGGTGATGCGAAACGCTGATACCCACATTCCACATCAATTCGTCGCCGTTGATGAGGCTCTCCCCTTCTTGAAGAACTGATCGACAGACAGTCCCGTAACGGATCTCGTCGGGGGTGCGCTCAACCGCGAGTTCAACAAGCGCGGCAGGGATGCCTAGGACTCTGGCTACTCCGTAGGCCACACGCTCGGCCCAGTCATCGCCTTTGCGATATCCAGGGCTGCCGTGTGGTTCGTTGAACGTGGCGTACTTCATTAGCCAGCGCTCTTGGGTGTCGGGATTCGTTAGCCAGCGCTTGGGCTTGGTGCCCAATTCCTCTCTACCCGACCGGGGCCAATCGCTGACGTCTAGTTCTGCGTACTCGGTGATTGCCGGCACTGGGTTGTGGTTGCCCTCAGCCATCAACCTTGAAGGGTACCTAGGGGCTGTGACAACGCCAGATATGTATCAGCGGGGCCAGACTTGGGGACAGCGGGGGTGGTCAACGGGTTCGCCCTCGGTGACTTCGGAGTGGTGGGGCTTTAGGGGGGTGCCTCGCTTGAAGCGGTAGACGGTGCCGTCGCCGCAATAGCGAACCGAGATGGCCCGGCGCCACTGGTCGGTGACGTTGGCGTGGGCGCCGTGAAGGGTCATGGCGTGGTGGACGGCCACGTCTCCGGGCTCCATGTCGAAACAGAGCAGGTGCTCGGCGTCGTCCCGGTCGTAATGGGGGACTTCCTCGCCGTCGGTGTTGGGCATGGAGAGCTGGCTTACGAACCAATTGGGTCGGAAGTTCCGCTCCCAGCGGTGTGAGCCCTTCACATAGACGGTGGCTCCGGTCTCTTTGCTGATGGGGTCGAGCGGGCACCAAGTGGTACACACCTTGTCGCCCTCCAACTGGAAGTAGGCCATGTCTTGGTGGATTGAGGTGGGTTCCTCGGTATGGGGCTCCTTCACCAGCACGCTGTCCTCGTAGAACCACAGCTCTTGGCTCTTCATCAATTCAGCAGCCAACTGGGGCAGGGGGGATCGGGTGGCGAATGCCTCAAAGTCGGCATCGTCCCACCAGTGGTCGGTGCCGCCGTGGAATTGGCCCCGAGGGGCGCCCCTCTTGGCCGCGTCGGGGTCGTTGAGCACCGTTCCCCCGCTGGGCGGAACCACCATGGCACCCATCTCGGTCATGTTGTTCATCGCCTCGGATCCCAGAGCTCGTTCCACCGGCCTGGTCATCGAGGCCAAGGTGTCATCAGAGAGCACTCCTCTGACAACCACCACACCGTCGCGCCAGAAGCCCTCGATCTCTTTTTCCGTCACCAGAGCCATAGCGGTAATCCTTACATCTGCTCCAGTTCGGGGGGCATGCCCAGGTGGACCAAGCTCTCGGCGGTGGAACCCTGGGGAGTCCAGTCGGAGGTGTCCATGGCGTTGGCCATGCCCTGGGCCACCGACTCCATAGTCAAGTCGATCTCTTGGGCGGGGGAGGCGGCGTACACGATGCGGGCGAACTGGCCGCCGCCCACGGTGAATGCCTCGCCGTTCACCATGCACTGATCGCTCACCAGATGGGCCACCACCGGGGCCACCTTCTCGGCGCCGAAATGCTCCCGCAGGTGCGACTTGAACGGCGATTCGGGCAGGCCCTCGGTCAGACGGGAGATGGCCGCCGGCAACAGCAGGTTGGCGGTGATGTTGTGGGCTTGGCCGAAGATGGCCTGGGTGCGGGTAAAGCCGAACAGCCCCGATTTGGTGGCGGCGTAGGAGGTGGTGGGGTTGCCGAAGCAGGCTGGAGAGCCGGTGTTGATGATGCGCCCGTAGCCCCGCTCCACCATGTGGGGCCATACCGCCTTGGCGGTGTTGAGGCATCCCAACAGGGTCACTCCCACGTGGCGGTACATGTCGTCGGCGTCGATGTCGGGAAAGAAGGACGCGCTGGCAAAACCGGCGTTGTTGATGAGGATGTCTATACGGCCCCACGCCTCGAGGGCATTGGACACCAACGTCTCGGCTGTGGCTGGGTCGGCGATGTCGCCGTTGTTGGCGATGGCCTCGCCGCCGGCGTCCCGGATGCGTTGAGCTGCCTCCTCTGCGATGTCGGGATTGATGCCCTGCTCAACCAGTCCCAGCGTGCCGTTGCCGAAGTCGTTGAGCACGATCTTGGCCCCCCGCTCGGCCAGGTAGCTGGCGTGGGCGAATCCCAGGCCGATTCTGTCTGCGGCGCCGGTGACTATGGCGACTCGGTCTTGGAATTCACTGGGCATGGCTGGTCACGCTCCGTTCAGAAGGGGGGCGAGAGTCTCGAGGGTTTCGAGGCTGGGGCGGGTCTTGTCTGCTGGATCGAGCGGCTGGATGCACACGTGGGTGGCGCCGGCCTCAAGGTGCTGGTGTATCCGCTCCGCCAGGGTGTGCTCGTCACCCCAGGCCACCACCGCGTCGACCACCTCATCGGCGCCGCCGTCGTCGAGGGCACTTTCTTCGAAACCGCAGCGCATGAGGTTGTTGCGGTAGTTGGGCATGTGCAGTGGCCCGACCATGGCCGCCCGGGCCCGCTCCCGGGCCCGCTGCGGGTCGGTTTCCAGCATCACCTTCTGCTCCGGGCAGATCCAGGCGTCGGGCCCCATGATCTCCCGGGACCGCCGGGAGTTCTCCGGTGGGGCGAAGTAGGGATGGGCGCCGAGGGTGCGCTCGGCGGCCAGCTTCAGCATCAGCGGTCCGAGGGCGGCCAGCACCGTGGGCGGTTCGCCGTCGAGCTCCGGCCCCCACCACATGGCGTTCTCCATCTTGTCGAGGTACTCCCGCATCGACGGGATGGGCGCGGGGTAGGGCTTGCCCTGCATCCGCTCCACCGGAGCTTGGTGCGACACCCCGAGGCCGAGCAAGAAGCGCCCTCCCGACTGGTCGTGCAATTCCTTCTGAGCGCAGGAAGTGGCCTGGGCCTCCCGCAGGTGAATGTTCACCACCCCGGTGGCCAGCACCAGGGTGCTGGTGTGGTTGAGCAGCAGCGAAGCGTGGGCGAATGGATCGCGGCCGAAGGCATCGGGGATCCATAAGGCTCCGTAGCCCAACTCCTCGATCCGCTGGGCGAACTTGATGGCCTCGCTAGTGGAGAAGCTGTCGGTGCGGGTCCACACCCCGGCGGATCCGATGTCCATGGTCATGGCGTCAACGTAGCGGTCTGCGCCCGCATCAGGAGATGTCAGGCCACGATCTGATTGTCGTGGAGACGGGCGATTTCAGTGCCTGACAGGCCGAGGACATCGGCCAATACCTCATCGGTGTGTTGGCCGAGGCGGGGGGCGGGGCCGGGATCGGCCACATTGTCGTCCGAGAAGCGGAGGGGAGGGCCAGGGGTGAGATATTGGCCGGTTTCGGGGTGTTCCACATCGGCAAATAGCGGATTCTCCGTAGAACAGCGGGGGTCGTTGGCCACCATCTCCAACATCGACTGATACCGCCCCCAGCACACCCCTTGGGCGTCAAGCGCGGCCGACGCCTCGGCCAGGCCGTGCCTCGCGCACCATTGGGCCACCAGTGGATTGAGGCGGTCAAGGGCCAAGTAGCGGTCGCCGTCCACCCTGGTGAAGTCCAAGCCGGTCTCGGCCTCTAGCGCGGCCACTTCTTCGCCGATCCCGCAGGCGGCAACGATGCTCTGCCACTGGCGGGCGCTCACCGCCACGATCTGGATGCGCTCGCCGTCGGCCAGCTCGAAGTCCCGCCCGAAGGCACCGTAGATGTCGTTGCCGATGCGGGGCCGCTGGGTGCCCAGGAGCTGGGCCTCGGCCACATGGCCGAGCATGGAAACCGCAGCCAGGGCTACATCCGACAGGGCCAGATTCACCAAGCTCCCCTCACCGGTGCGGGACCGTTGGCGCTCGGCGGCCAGCACCCCCACCGCGGCGGTCTGGCCGCAGATGATGTCCCAGGCGGGCAGCACATGGTTGAGGGTGCCATCGGTGCCGGTGAGCCAGGGGTAGCCCATGGCGCAGTTCACGGTGTAGTCCACCGCGGTGGAACCGTCGTGGTTGCCGGTGATGACCACCATGATGAGGTCGTCTCGGTGGTGGCGGAGGCTGTCGTACGACAGCCACCCGACGGCGGGGAAGTTGGTGGTGAAGATGCCGGCGTCGGGGCCGGGGGCGGTGGCCAGAGCGGTGATGAGCTCCCGCCCCTCGGGAGAGCGGAGGTCGACCTGGATCGACCGCTTGCCCTTGTTCAGCCCCTGCCAGTACAGCGACTGGCCCTCGGGAGTGAGCGGCCAGCGGTGGTAGTCGATGCCCCCACCGATGGCGTCGAAGCGGATCACGTCGGCACCGTGCTGGGCCAGGGTCATACCCCCCGAAGGGCAGGCCACGAAGGCCGATCCCTCCACCACCCGCATTCCGGAGAGCACGCCACTCATGATCGGGCTTCCAGCAGGGGCAGGACCTCAGCGCCGAAGCGGGCGATCTGGTCGATGTACTCGGATGCGTCGCGAGATCGGAAAAAAAGAAACAGCACCGAGGTACCCAGCTCGTGAGCATAGCGAAGCGACTCCGCAACCTGGTCGGGAGAGCCGCCGATATACGGCCATCCCGGCAGAAAAAGCCCCTCGGGAGGGTCGCCGACATAGACGGCCCCGGCCAACCAGCCGAGATCCACTTCATCGAGGTCGCGGCCCACAACATCGGCATGGGCCCGCATGTAGTCAATCTGCTCGGCCATGGCCTCCCGTGGCGTGCCCTGGGGAATCCAGCCATCTCCCCGCTCCACCACCCGGCGCAGGGCCGGACGGGTGCTGCCTCCGATCCAAACGGGAATCGCGTCCTGCGCGGCGGCGGGACCCACTCCCACATCCTTGAATTCGTAGAACTCCCCGCTGAACTCGCAGAACCCACCGGCGGCCCCCACGGCAGCCCGCACGGCGTCGATGGCCTCGTCGGTCATTCGGCCCCGGTCGGTGAAGCTCAGTCCCAGGGCTTCGAACTCGGCCTCGACGTGGCCGGCACCCACTCCCATCAACGCCCTTCCGCCGGTGAGATGGTCGAGGGTGCAGAACGAATTAGCCGTGGTCAGAGGGTGGCGATAGGGAAGGACGTACACCTCCGACAGCAGCCGGATGGTGCTGGTGGCCGCTCCCAAAAAGCCGAGGGTGGCGATCGGGTCGTACCACGTGGTGGACATGTGGGCGGCGTATTCGTTGTCGGGGATGGCGATGTGGTCGCACACTCCCACAAAGCCGAGTCCGGCGGCTTCCGCGGCCTGGGTGATGGCCACCAAGTCGTCCACGGTGGCGTCGGCCTCCCACGGCTGTGTGATTCGCTCGTTGAGGGTTTGGATCGGAAGCTGGATCCCGCAGGTGATCTCACCGTCGGCGGTTATACGGGTCATGGAGTCATTCTTGTGGGCCGATGTCGAGGCTGTCGAAGAGGAAGGTCCGTTGCAGCAGGAGCAGGTTCTCGGCTACCTGCTCCTGAGGAGTCATATGAGTGACGCCGGGCAGGGGGAGCACCTGGTGGGGGCGCCCGGCTTTGAACAGTGTCTGCGACAGCTGGAGGGTGTGGGCTGCGAACACGTTGTCGTCGGCCAGGCCGCAGATCAACAGCAGCGGGCGGGAGAGCCCGCCAGCCAACTCAAGCAGGCTGGTGCGGGTATAGGCCTCGGGGTTGTGGTCGGGGTGGCCCAAGTAGCGCTCGGTGTAGTGGGTGTCGTAGAGGTGCCAATCGGTGACCGGGGCTCCGGCTATGGCGGCGTGGAAGCGGTCGGGACGGGCCAACACGGCGAGCGCGGCCAGGTAGCCGCCAAACGACCAGCCCCGTAAGGCCACCCGACCCAGGTCGAGTCGGGGATGATGCTCGGCCAGCGCATCGAGGGCGTCGATCTGGTCTTCGAGCACCGGATGGGCCAAGTCGCCAGCCACGGCGCGTTCCCAGGCCGGACCCCGTGCCGGAGTACCCCGGCCATCGGTGATCACCGCCGCGAACCCCTGGTCGGCGAACCACTGCGACACCAGAAACGGTGAGCGGGCCTTGAGCACCCGCTGGGCGTGGGGGCCGCCATAAGGGTCGAGCAGAACCGGCAGCGAATCGCCCTCGGCACCGTCTTCGCCTGATGGATACAGCACCGCGGCGTGCAAGTCCCGGCTGCCGACCACGGAGAACTGGGGCGACGGAGACAACGACGGCGTCGCGGCTTTCGAACCTATGGGGATGCGCTCGGTGGTGGTCACTACCTCCACCGCCGACTCCTGATCGGTTCCCGCAGCCCGAACCACCACTACAGATCCGCCTCCTGCGGCCGCGCTGTGGACCCCCGGCTGGTTGCTGAGCCGGCCTAGTTTTTCTTCGCCATCGAGCTGCCAAATGTGGACTTCGGTGGGGTCGTCCGACGCAGTGAACACCACGCGGTTCTCATCGGCCGACACCACGCTGCGGACTTGCAAAGTGTCCGGGGTAGTTGTCCTGCCGTCGATCGTCAGGCATCGGGCCGACGCCCTATCCTCGACGGTCACTAGCCGTTCTCCTGTCCACGTCGGCGTGCCGGGCACCAACTCCACCCAGTGATCATCGGTCTGGCGGGCAATCTCGGTGGTTGCTCCGGTATCGGGGTCGACTTCCAGGATCACCACCGTGCGCTGGTCGCGGCTCTGCACGGTGATGACGGGGTTCGACCGGGGTGCCCATCCAGCCCGGGCCAGGTACTCGAACGCGTCTCGATCCCAGGCCACCTCGACCCGACTGCCGTCGAGCCCAAGGATGGCCAAAGAGACGTCGGCGTTGACCGTGCCAGCAGCGGGGTAGGCCATGGGCACCGGAGCCGTCGCTGGATCAGCCGGCGAGGCGATATGCCACACGGGCACCTCGGCGGTGTCCACCCGGGCCGCCAGCAGGCGCTGGCTGTCGGGTGACCACCAGAATCCCCGGCTGCGGCCCATCTCCTCGGCGGCGATGAATTCGGCTGACCCCCAGCTCACGGTGTCGCCCGGCTCGTCGATGACCAGGCGGTCAAGACCGTCAGCCGCAGCGTCCACCACTCGCAGGCCGGCACCAGAGACATAGGCCACCATCTGCCCGTCGGGTGAGGGGCGGGGGTCGAATGCGCCGGACTCTGCCGGCAGCAGATCAACTGAGCCTTCGGCCGCATCGGCCAGGAACACCCGCCCATCCAGTGTGAAGGCGATTTGGGTAAGCCCGGGGTCGCCGGCGTAGGCCACGATGCCACCGCCGCTTTCCCGGGCACGTTCTCGGCGAGCCCGCTCAGCCGGCGGCAGATTCTCCTCGCCGGGGTCGGCCAAGAGTTCGACCGGATCGGCGATCACAAGTTCCTCGCCGGTGGACGTGTCGAGCTGCCAGAGCCGGTTCACCGGATCGTCGCCGGCCGTGCTGCGCAGGAAGGCCACCCATCGGCCGTCGTCAGAAACAGCGAAGCTGCGAGGAGCTCCCAAGGTGAAGCCCCGGGTGCGGGCGTGCTGGCGGGGGAAAGATTCGGTCATAGCGCGCCGAATGAATCTAGGTCGGCAGCCGCCATCGCAGTGCGGTTCACTAGGGCGAGAGAAGTGGACTTGGGCATCATCACTCCCACCGCGGCGGTCACCAGCATGGCCTCGAGCGCGTAGACGACATTGCGCCGATAGGCCAGCCAGGCCTCGTCAACAGTCGGTGCGACGGGGCCTAGTTGCATCAGATAGTCGGCCAGCAAGTCGCGTTCGGCGCTCCGGCGTGTTTCGGGGTCCAGCGAGGTGGCCAGCAGGTATGCCACGTCTCGTGCCCACGGTCCCGCTCGGCAGAGTTGCCAATCGATGAGACCAGGACGGCCGTCAGCGGCGACAAACTGGTTTCCTGGGTGGCAATCGTTGTGGATCAGCGTTGTGGGACCGGCTGCCATGGTTGCGTGGGCCGATCGGCGGTTGCGGGCATATCGGGAGATGGCTTGGTGAAGTGGCTTTGGAACCGTCGAACCAACTCGCCAGAGCCCCAGTCGGCAGAGAGAAGGGCTGAGTAGTGCGCCCAGCTTCAGCTCCCGGCGGGGGTTGAGAGCCAGCCACGGAAGCGTTTCGGTGCGCCCCCACCACTGGCGGTGCATATCGGCTAGCGCGGCCAGCAACGAGGCGGCCTCATCAGCGCTGAGCGTATCGGTAGACGACCGCAACGTTGCCGCGGAGTGGGTCAAGTCCTCGAGGATCACGATGAACCCGCGCCAGAAGCGGCCAGCGCCATGGCAAAGGGGGGTGGCGATGGGAACCTGGTCGCGTAGTTCGGTATAGAAGCTGACCTCGGCCCGACTCAACCGAGGCACCGCCACAAAAGCCCGAGCGATGAGAGAGCGGGATGGTCGCTTGATGAACACAGCCAGCTCTTGGCCATCGTCCAAACGCAGCCGAGCCCGGGTCCTTCGCGTGGTGCCCGACTGATCGTCCAGTATCTCGATCTCCGCTACCGGTTGACCGAACATCTGGGTCTGGAACTTCCTCAGGATTTTCTCCAGATCGTGCCGCCGGGAGTGTCCTCCAACACGATTCCCCGGGCAGCCAGCTCGTTGCGAATGCGGTCGGCGGAAGCGAAGTCCTTGGCCTTGCGAGCCTCGTCTCGTTCGTCCAGCAGCTTCTCGACCTCTACGGCCAATGCGTCATCGCTCGCCTGGTCGTCGCTGGCCAAGGCCAGGCCCAGCGCCCCGGCCAAGTCGCACACTGTGGCGTGGGCGGATGCCGCCCGGTCGGCATCTCCGGCATCCAGCGCGCCGTTGGCCTCTCGGACCAGGTCGAACACCACCGCCAATCCGGTGGGAGTGCCGAAGTCGTCGTCCATGGCGGCGGTGAACCGGGCAACCGCATCGGCATCAGGCGTTGCCGCAGGATCCAGGCCGGAGGCAGCGGCCCGCCGATGCCAGGCCCGCAGCCGGTCCAGCGCTCCGGCCGCCCCAGCCAAGGCGTCGTCGCTCAACTCCATGACCGTGCGGTAGTGGGTTTGCAGCATTAGCAACCGCAGTACCTGGGGCTCATAGGCGTCGAGCAAGTCGGACAGGGTGGTGAAGTTGCCCAGCGACTTGGCCATCTTCTCGCCGTTCACGTTGAGCATGGCGCCGTGGATCCAGTGGCGGGCGAAGCCCAGATCAGCTCCTTCCGCCTCGGCCACCTCGTTCTGATGATGGGGGAAGGCCAGATCGTCGCCCCCACCGTGGATGTCGAAGGTTTCGCCCAACAGATCAGTGGCCATAGCCACACACTCGATGTGCCAGCCGGGGCGGCCCGGTCCCCACGGCGAGTCCCACACCGGCTCGCCCGGCTTGGCCGCCTTCCACAAGGCGAAGTCCAGCGGGTCGACCTTTTCGACGTCTACTTCCACTCGCGCGCCGGCTCCTTCCCGCAACTCCTCGGGGGTGCGTCCGATGAGATCGCCGTAGCGGTCGTGGGTGGCCACCGAGAAGTACACCCCTTTGCCCTCGATGGCGTAGGCCGCGCCCCGATCTACCAGGTCACCGATGAAATCCAGCATCTCCGCCACATATTCAGTGGCATGGGGTCGGTGGTCGGGCCGAGCGATGCCGAATCGGTCCATTTGGTCGACATAAACCTGCTCGTAGCGAGCGGCGAGTTCGGGCTCAGTGGTTCCGGTCTCAGATGCTCGGTTGATGATGTTGTCGTCGATGTCGGTGATGTTGGATACAAACGTGACCTCGAAGCCCCGCCACTGGAGGTAGCGGCGCATCATGTCGAACGTGAGCGCAGTGCGGGCGTGGCCGACATGGGGGTCGTCGTAGACAGTGGGGCCGCACACGTACATTGACACCCGGTCTTCAACCAGCGGCTCGAACGGCACGATCTCCCGGCGCCGAGTGTCATAGAACGAGACCACGCCAGAAGGCTAGCTATCGCCCCCGCCAGTGCTGCCATCCGTTTGGCGGGAAGCAAGGGGGTTGCAGCCATCCGGTGATGCAGCAAGCAGCCATCGACCCGGCGGTCATGCGCGGGGCCTGGCTGGTGCTGGTGGTGGTGAGCCTGGCCAGCTTCCAGACAGCCATGGCGCTGTCGATCATCTTCGTGGTTTATGCCGACCTGAAGGAGTCGTTCCCCGACGCCGGCGAGGCTGAGCTGTCGTGGGTCATCAACTCCTTCACCATGGTCGGGGCGGCCACGCTGGTGGTCGGCGGTGTGCTCGGCGAGCGATGGGGGCCGGCCAGATCGGCAACCTCGGCACCAGCTACGTCATGCTGGCCTCCGGGGGCGCGGTGACTGCCGTGCTGGGATTGCGCTGTACGCGTCCCGAGGGCACGTTTACCCCCGCGTTCCCATAAAGTCACGGGCATGAGCACTGCTGTCAAAGGGCTGGTCGCCTACTCGCACGTGAATATCTGTGTGACCGATGTGGAGGCTGCCGACGCCTTCTACATCGGCAAGCTGGGCTTGGAAAAGCTGCCCCGACCCGATTTCGGCGAGTTCGCGGGGTCGTGGCTGCGGATGGGACCATCCCAGCTTCACCTCAGCAAGGTAGACAAGATGCCGGACACCGCGGGGGCAATGTCCCACTTCGCCCTCTACATTCCCGCCGACGAATTCGACGCCACCATGGCCGAATTGGCCGAGCGGGGTCTGGAGTTTGCCTCCGAGCCGAACCAGCGGGAGGACTTTGGCGTTCCAGTGAAGACGGCGTTCGCCCGCGACCCCGACGGGAACCTCATCGAGTTCACCGACGTCTCCTTGTTCGAGTGAGGGAGGCCTCCACTCGAATCGACTAGGACTAATGCCCTCGATTCTTGGCCATCCGGTTCTGCGAAGGGAAGATCCCCGTTTTCTCACCGGCCAGGGCGCATTTGTGGCCAACCTGATCCCTCCCGACGCTGCTGAGTTGGTGGCGGTGGACGACGCTGGCACCGTTTTGAATCCACTCATCTTCGAAGGCCAGATCCACGGGGGTATCGCCGGTGGCGTCGCGCTGGCTCTGATCGAGGAGTTGGCCTATGACGCTGATGCCAACCCGCTAACCACCAACTTCGCCGATTACCCGGTGATCTCGGCGGCTGAGCTGCCCAGTTTCGAGTTGATCAGATCGGAGACCCCCACGGACCGGAACTTGCTGGGAGCCAAGGGCGTCGGCGAGTCGGGCACGGTTGGGGCCACCGCCGCGGTGCAAAATGCGGTGATCGACGCGTTGGGTCATCTTGGGGTCCGCCATCTGGACATGCCGACGTCACCCCAGCGAGTGTGGAAGGCCTTGCAGAACCATGTCTGAACAGCATTTGGAAGACCGGGTGCTGGCCATTTGGGCGACTCGTCGGGCCCAGGTTCTCTATTGGGCGTTGCGGGCGTTGATCCGTGTGGTGGGGCGCCTTTACCTGAGGACCAGAATGGTGGGCGCCGAGCGACTGAGAATCGAAGGGGCGTTCATCATCGCTCCCGTACACCGGTCCAATCTGGACGGTCCTTTGGTGAACTCCCGTTGCCCTCGTAAGGTGCGATCCCTGGCCAAGATCGAGATGTTCAAGGGAAGGGTCGGCACTTGGATCAGCGCCATGATTGGGTCGTTCCCCGTGCATCGGGGGGCGGGTGACCGACGGTCGCTGCAAGCGGCCATCGGCCTGTTGCGACGGGGCGAGCCTTTGCTGGTGTTCCCGGAGGGCACTCGCCATTCGGGTCGCCAGGTGGGGGAGATCTACGGGGGCGCTGCATTTCTGTCGGCTCGAACCGGGGTGCCAATCCTCCCGGTCGGCATCGCCGGCACCGAGGAGGCCATGCCCCCCCAGGCCAAGTTTCTCCGGCGGGTGCCGGTGTCCATTGTGGTCGGTGAACCGCTGTTGCCGCCGAGCATTGAGAGCGGCCGACTCTCCTCCAGCCAGCGCAGCGAGTTCACCGTCCGCTTGCGAGAGGCCATGCAATCGGCCATGGACGAAGCCGCCGACTTGGCGTCAACCCGCCGCAGCCGATGCCGCCGATGGAACAAGCGCGATGATTGAGGTTCTGTGAGCGCAGTCGAAGTCATCCACGCCGCTGAGGTTGAGGCCACCGCGCGGTATCCGGTAACGACGGTCGAGGTTGCCGGAAGCCTTGCTGCTCGGCCGGTGAGCCCTGACGGAGCATCGCTGTGGCTGATTGCCGCCGATCTGGCTGCGGGCACTGAGCTGCGGTGGGGCACCGAGCACGGCGACGAGGCCGTGTATGTGCGCTCCGGCAGCCTGGCCGTCGACGGGCGGGTCTGCCCTGTCGATGGGGCGATGGTGGTAGAGGCCGGAGTGGCTGCCAGCGCGATCGCCGAGTCGGACACCAGCATCTTGCACATGGGTCCCGCCGATGCCACGCCGCCGACCGACGGGCTGAGAGGCCCAGCCGAATCCGATGGTCGAAGTGTGCGGATTGTCGGCCCTGGCGGGGTGTGGGCCACGGTTGACGAATCCCAGCGCACCCGGTTCTTCTCTGACGCTTCCGCACCCACCAATCGGCTGTGGCTGTTGGCTAGCGATCGTCCCCAGTATTTCGAATCCTCCGCTCACAGCCACTCCCAGGACGAACTGATCCACGTGCTGCGAGGTGAGATCCGAGTCGGTCGCCGAATGGTCGGCGTGGGCGACACCCTTTGGGTGGCCGCCGCCCGCCGCTACAAGCTCTACAGCGGCGACGATGGCGTCCATTTCATCAACTACCGCCGTGACGCCTCGGTTATGACCTCCCCCAAGTACGACGGCCCCCTGCTCGAAGCCGGAGAGCCCACCAACATGACCTGGGTGAACGACACCCGCTGACCAGAACCTGGCGAGAACTCCTCCGGTCACGATGGGTATTGCTGAACTGTCGTCGCGCCCGGATATCTTGAGGCCACCAGGCCACGACCAAGGAGGGTTGATGAGAAGGTATCCGAGGGCGATTGTCGGAGCGGGTGTGCTGCTGGTGGCGGCCTTGCTTGCCGCCGGATGCTCCGACGGCACCGATGCGCCCTCGGCTGAAGAGCCTGCACCTACCACTGTTCAACCTGAACCCGAAGCCTCCATCTTCCAGGACTGCGGGCAGGTTTATCTCTGCGCCGAGTTGGAAGTTCCTGCCGATCACAACGACCCAGACGCCGGAACAATCACCCTGGAACTCGGGATGCTCCCCGCTGGCGAGCCGGACCGTCGTATCGGTGTGCTGCTGGTGAATCCGGGCGGCCCTGGCGGAGAAATGGGCGACTTTCTGGAATACGGCGCGGGACTGTCCGACCAGGTGCTGGCCCGGTTCGACGTGGTGGGCTGGAATCCCCGGGGAGTAACTGCGAGCCTGAACCCCAACTGTCGCGAAGAAGCTGAGAATCTTCAGTTGGTGGGTGCGCTCTCGGACACTCCGGAGAACGAGGCCGCGATCGCTGAAGCCGCCCAGCAAGCCGCCGAAGCCTGCTTGGCTGGTTTGGACGGTCGATCCGAGTTCATCAGCACGGTGCAGACCGTGCGCGACATGGATTTGATTCGCCAGGCTTTAGGCGAGAGTCAGATCAACTTTCTCGGCTACAGCTACGGGACGGTGCTGGGCCAGTTCTACGCCGATCAATACGGTGCCAACGCCCGGGCGGTGGTGATTGACGGCGTGCTGGACACGTCGTTGACCCATGCGGACGTCTTGGTGGAGCAGATCAGGGGCTTCGCCCGAGTGATCGACGCGGTGTTCGACGCCTGTCTGCAAGATAGAGCCTGCCCAATTGTCGGTAATCCCAAGTCGGCCTATCTCCAGTTGATGGACAGCTTAGAAGCCGACCCGCTGCTCGATGCCAAGGGCAATGTTCTGGCGGGCCCGGGAGAGGCGCAGCTGGCTCTGGTGAACATCTCCTATAGCTCAGCCGAGCAGTGGCCGTTGTTTTATCGGGCATTCGCCCAGGCTTGGGGGGAAGGTGATGGCCAGTTGATGCACGACCTGGCTCAGTTCTATCTGGGGGCTGTAGACCTCGGCTCGTTTTTCAGCATCAGTTGCACCGACGGCGGCCGGATGAGCGAGAGCGACCTGGACCGACTGATCGGTCGGATGATCGAAGAGGCTGGCGAATTCGGACGAGCCGCAGCAGCCGAGGCCCGCATGTGTGTGTATTGGGACAACGCGGAGACCCGCCCGCACGAGCCGGTGCGAGCGCCGAATGCACCCCCGGTGCTGGTCATTGGAAACCGAGGCGACAACGCCACCCCTTATGAGTGGGCGGTGGCAGTGGCCGAGGCCTTGGAGACTGGTGTATTGCTCACCTACAACGGCACAGGTCACACCAGCTATGGCCAACATCCGTGCGTGGACGAGGTGGTGGACAACTATCTCATCGACCTGGTGCTGTCCTCAGAAAACATCGAGTGCGGCTGACATCCCCAGGCGGGTTCGCCCGGCTGAGCACGGCATTGGTGGCCCTTGGGCTGCTCTGCGGAACTGCGGCCTGCGCCGAGGAATCCGAAGTGGTGCTGGAGGTGACCTCAATTGGCGGGGAGGCCACTCCCACAGTGGTGCCGACTCCAGTACCCGCCGCGGTGCCCACGCCGACGTCTCCGGCACCAGCACCTACGCCGAGCCCCACCATCGAAGCGACAGTGCCAGCTAACCCGGAACCGACCGTCGAGCCAACCCCGACTCCTGATCGCTCCGCACAGGAGTTCTTGGACTCATTGGCTGAGGAGTTCCACTTCGTGCTGGCCGAGGTGTTCGAGTATCTGGCCGAGGTCTCCGAGGAGTGGAATCCCGACGGGCAGATTTCGATTGCTGTGGTACTCCCCGATGAGACGCTCCACGGATATGAGGCCACTGAATCTCGGATCTCGGCCAGCGCGGTCAAGCCAATGTGGGCTGCCGCGGCCCTGGATTCTGCTGGCGTGGAGGCGGCGAGTTCCTCCGCCTATTCGGCGTTGATTTTGTCTGACAACTTGGCCGGGGGAAGGTTGATCGACCTGGCCGGGGGAGTGGACGCGGTGAACGCCTGGACTAGGAATGTGGCCCAGCTGTCCGACACCCGACTGGAGGCATGGCGATTCCAGGACCCCAACCGGGTGGCCAGCAGTTTCAACCCCGAGAATCCCCTGGGCAACCGCACCACCATGGCCGACCTGGCCCTTTTCTTTGCCCGTCTGTACAAGGGCGAGCTTCTAGATCCCGACGAGAATGCCGCCCTTCAACAGTGGCTGTTGGACACTTCCCATTCGCTGCATTCTTCGAGAGACCTTGATGGGGTCTTACTGGACCGGCTGCCCACCCAAGTGGCTGAATCGTCGCTGCACAAGGCGGGCTGGCTTCGACCCAACTGCTGCCCCGCGGAATACCGGCAGATGATCGACGCTGGAATCATCGTGCTTCCTGACGACAGCTGGTATGCGTTAGCTATCTTGAGCTCCCGGGGGGAGTTCTACGATCTGACCAATCAATGGGTGGCGCTGGCCGCCTGCCGCATCTATGCCTTTGTGGCCGAAGACCGCGAGCTTGTCTGCGAGCGGGAGGGCGATGGCGTCCACGACCCGGAGATTTGGCCTGAAGCAGGAACTGGCGGGTAATTCCAAACAATTCCGCCCCGACATCAGAGGCTGAGTCGTGCCAGCATGGGGCCCCATGCAGGAATTTGACAACAAGGTGGCAGTGATAACCGGGGCGGCCAGCGGGATCGGCGCGGCCTTGGCGGCCGGATTCAGTGCCGAAGGCGCAAAAGTGGTGGCTGCGGATATCGACCTGGCGGGCGCAGCCGCTACCGCAGGCGCCATCGGAGACAATGCGATGGCAATTGAAGTAGACGTGGCCGACCGGTCATCAGTCGAGGCGCTGGCCGACGCTGCCTGGGATGCCTTCGGGCAGGTGGACCTGCTGTTCAACAACGCCGGGGTATTCCAGGCCGGGCTCATGTGGGAGCGCACTCAGGCCGACTGGGACTGGGTGCTCGGGGTGAACGTCTACGGCATCATCAACGGGGTGGCCGCTTTCGTGCCCCGGATGATCGCCCAGGACACCGAGGGCCACATCGTGAACACCGCGTCGGTGGCCGCCTTCGTGGCCGGCGGATTCTCCAGCCCCTACGTAGCGTCGAAGTGCGCCGCCTTCTCGCTCACCGAGTGCCTAGCGCTGGACCTGGCCGGGGTGGGGGCCAAGATCGGAGCCTCGGTACTTACCCCCAGCGCCATCGACACCGCCATTGCCCACACCGCTCGAGTCCGTGGCGAGCGCTACGGCACCGACGAGAGCGAGGACAACGCCTTTGTGGTGGAGTCGCTGTCCCAGATGACGGCGACCGGCATTTCGCCGGCTGACGTGGTCGGCCCGGTCATGGCCGGCATCAGAGCGGGCGACTTCCTCATTCCCACCAAGCCCAGCTACGCCAATCAGATCCGGGTCCGCTATGACGCATTGCTGGAGCGAAGGGTCCCCCCGACCGCCGAAGTTGACTGACCCGAATTCCTGATGGCGCAGCCATAGGCTGGGCCCATGGCCGAAGCTGGTCGGAGGGCATTGGCACCCGTTCTTGTCTTGGGGCTGGCTTTTGCCGGATGCAGCCAAGACAGTCGCTCACAACCCGATACTTCGTTGCCAGCGCCCACTTCGGGGTCCCCACCAGTTGCCGTTGCGCTGACCCCAGCTCCCACCGAGCGGCCTGCTACTCCGGAACCCACCCCGAGGCCGTCTCCGACTCCGAAATTGGCCCCAACTCCGTCGCCATCTCCGGTTCCATCTCAGACCCCTACTCCGACCCCGACATCGGCTCCGACCCCGTCTCCTACTCCGACTCCGGCACCGACCCCGTCGCCGTCTCCGGTTCCACCTCAGACTCCGGCCCCGACCCCGTTACCCACTCCCGCTCCGAGTCCCGACGAGTCTGCCCCGGTCATGTACCTCACGTTCGACGACGGCCCCCATCCGGTGCATACGACGGAGGTGCTCGATGTGCTGGCCCGCTACAGAGCTCGGGCCACATTCTTTGTCGTCGGCTCGCTTGCCCAGCACTACCCCAACACAATGCAGCGAATGCTGGATGAGGGGCACACCATCGGCAATCACACATGGAACCATGAGAATCTGGCTGAACTCTCTCGAGAGGAATTCGATGAGACAGTCGGACGGACCCAGGAGATGCTTGGCGATCGCGGTGCCGCCTGTCTGAGGCCGCCCTATGCTGGCGTGGGCCCGTCCACCCGGCAGTGGGCTGCCGAGCACGGTCTTGACCTGGTTACGTGGGATTTCAGCCCCAGAGACTGGATCCCGCAGTCGGCGCACGAAATCGCTCAGCAAGTTGTGGAACACGCCCGCGATGGTGTGATCATCCTGCTTCACGACGGTGGCGGCGATCGCTCGCAAACTGTGCTCGGTCTCGATGCCGCGCTCAGCGAATTGTCCAGTCGGGGCTATCGCTTCGAACCGCTCTGCCGGTAGCTGACCATGACTTCTAGCAGACTTGTGTTCGCTGGGCTCGCCATAGCGGTGCTTCTCGGCGGGTGTGGCCAGGATGACTCGCCTTCGCCACCAGGCGGGTTGTCGGACCCTTCCCTGGGCGCTGCTCTATCCCCAGAGCCTTCGAGCTCGCCGCCTGCTTCTCCAACGGTGTCTGCCCCGGCAAACCCAGACTTCACGCCACCAGAGGAACCACCAAGCGAGCCTCCGAGCCCGCCGGCACCAACTCTGGTGCCGATCGAACGAACGGGGGTGGACTGGGAGGACCTCGAAAATCTTGCCTTCGAGGTAGACGGCCAGTTCATACAGCTTGAAGGCGGCAAAGCCGAGATCTCCTACGGCGGCGCTTCCACCGACCTCTTTGTGCTTCAAAACCGAGTGGCACAGGGTGATCTGGATGGTGACGGATTCGAGGACGTGGTGGCCCACATCACCTTGAGATCGGCCGGTTCGGGCGTATTCCACCTGCTTGTGCCGGTGGTGGACGACGGGCGAGGTGGGGCGGCCAAACAGCCGGTGCCGGTGGGCGATCGCATTGTGGTGGAGGGAATCGAAGTGCGAGACGGCCTAGTAAGGGTGTCACTTCTGGATCGCGAGCCGGGCGAGCCCTTCACCGTCATTTCTCTGCGTCAGACGCTGGAGATCGACATCTCCGGGCCAGAACCCGCGGTGTCGGTGGTCGAGTCCATGCCTTTGGAAGCCCTTCCGCTTCCTGAGGCCGAGGCGCCCGAAATCGACATACGGTTCGACCCGGGTGCCGTAGGCGGCACGGTGACCGGATCGATCGACTTCCAGCAGAGGCAGCCCTACACGGCCTACATATCCGAGGGCCAGGCGTTCACCGCGATACTGGAGGCCCCCATCGGGGTGTGGTTGGATGTGCGGCTCGGCGATCGCGTGCTGACCTCGGGGTCCAAACGGTTCCAGTCGGTGTCCGCCAACCTGCCCGCCACCGGTCCTTGGAGGGTGACGGTGGTATCCACTCACGCCGGGCCGGTCGACTACAGGCTCTATGTGGAGGCCCTACCGCGGGGGGCCAGTCCCGCCCCAGTTCCCACTCCCACAGGACCTGCCGAGCCGACCTCGGTGTCGTCCGCACCTGACAGCGGCGCCGGCCCGGTCTTGTACTTGACATTCGACGACGGCCCCCACCCCGTGTACACGCCGCGAGTGCTGGAAGTCTTGTCCCGCCATGGCGCTCGAAGCACGTTTTTCGTCATCGGCTCGTTGGCCGAGCAATACCCCGGCATCATCCAACGCATCAATGCTGAGGGCCACACTGTCGCCAACCACACGTGGAATCACGAGGCCTTGGCGGGCTTGCCCCAAGAGGTGTTCGATGACACGGTCGGGCGAACCCAGGATTTGCTCGGCTCTCGGGCAACGCCGTGCCTGCGGCCCCCCTACGGGTCAATCGATGCCTTCACCCGCGACTGGGCGGCGGACCACGGCCTGGATGTTGCCCTGTGGGATGTCGACCCTGCCGACTGGCGCAATCCTCCAGCCGCGGAGATTGCCCAGCACATCGTGGACCACGCCCGCGACGGGGCCGTTGTGCTGCTTCACGACGGCGGCGGCGACCGAACCCAAACCGTCTTGGCCCTCGATGCCGCCCTTAGCGAGTTGTCCACCCTGGGCTACCGCTTCGAACCGCTCTGCACCTGACGCAGACAGTCGACCGAAGCTGCTGCCCAGCGTCTCACTAGTGTGAAGCGCATGGGAAAGAGAGCGGCGGCGATTGTGGGGCTCACGGAGTGGGCGCCGAAACGGGTGTGGGATGAGCCCATGTTCACCATGGAGGCGTGTGCCCGGCTAGCGGCCGAGGTGCTGGCCGATGCCGAGGTGGACAAGGGCGAGGTGGACGGTCTGGTGATTAACGGCCTGCGGGAGTCGCCGTTGTTCGCGCCGTCGGCGCTGGCCGAGTTCCTGGGCGTCCGCAGCAACTTCAATGAAGTGGTCGACCTCGGCGGAGCCACTCCGGCGGGCATGGTGTGGCGCGCCGCGGCCGCCATCGAGGTAGGGATTTGCGAGACGGTGCTGGTGTTCACCCCCTCAGTGCCCGCCCCGCCTCAGCCGGGGGCCAACGGTGGCCCGATGAAGATGAAGATGGGTGCGTATATGGGCGGCGAGGTCTGGGGCTCCCCCCAGGGGCAGTTCGAGATTCCTGCCGGTTTGGTGGCAGCCACCCCCAGCTTCGCCATGGCCGCCAGCCGGTACATGGCCGCCTACGGAGTGAGCGAGGAGACGCTGGCCAAGGTGGCGGTGGACTCCCGCTACAACGCTCAGGCAAATCCCATGGCCGTGTTCTACGGCAAGCCCATCACCATCGACGACGTGATGAACTCCCGCTACGTGGCCGACCCACTGAAGCTGCTGGAGATCGTCATGCCGTGCTACGGCGGCTCCGCGGTGCTGGTGACCACCGCCGAGCGAGCTGCCCGGAGTCCGCACCGACCGGTGTACGTGAGCGGCTACGGCGAGCACCTCACCCACAAGAGCATCACCTATGCCCCCGACGTCGTCGATACCCCCATCCGACTGGCTGCCGACCGGGCGTTCTCTATGGCCGGGGTGTCACGCGAGGCAGTGGACATGGCCTCCATGTACGACTGCTACACCATCACCGTGCTGTTGACCATCGAGGATGCCGGGTTCTGCCCCAAGGGCCAGGGCGGTCGATTCATTGACGAGCACAGCCTGCGTTACGACGGCGACTGGCCCCTCAACACCCACGGCGGGCAGCTGGGCATGGGTCAGGCCGGCTTGGGCGGCGGCATGAGCCACATCACCGAGGCGGTGCGCCAAGTGCAGGGCCGGGCCGACGACCGCCAGGTGCCTGATTGCAATATCGCCTACGCCAACGGCACCGGGGGAATGCTGGCCGAGCAGGTGGCCCTCATCCTGGAGGGAGCCTGATGGTTCACTTCTCAACCGACGGTCGGCCGCTGCCCACCCCCACTCCGATCACCGCGCCCTACTTCGACGGCTTGCGGCAGCGGCGCCTGGTGCTCCAGCGCTGCCCCCGCCACGGATACTTCTTCTACCCCCGCGGCCGGTGCCCAGTTTGCCTGGGAGACGACTGGGAGTGGGGGGAGTTGAGCGGCCAAGGCACGGTGTACTCCTTCACCGTTGACCGGGCTGGCCACGACCCGGCCCTGGCCAGCCGCATCCCCTTTGCCATCGCCCTAGTGGACCTGGATGAGGGCCCTCGGCTGGTGGGCAACATGGTGGACTGCGATGTAGGAGACGTATCCGTGGGCCTGGCCGTGGAGGCCGCTTACGAAGACGTCGACGACACCACCCTGCTGGGATTTCGCCCCGCTGGCTAGCTGTTGTTGAAGGCCTGCCAGGTGGGTTCTTCGTAGGGGAGGGTGCCGAGGCCGTCGTGGTTCTCGGGCCAGTTGGCCGGGGGCAGCCCGAGCGGATTCACGCCCACCTCAGCGCCGTAGAACAGCTTGTGGAGGCGGCGCACGAAATACCAGTGGCCGTCTCGGCGCTCGTAGGTGTCGTCGTAGCGGATGGCCTGGTGGATCCAGCGGTCCCCATCGGCGATCTCGGCCTTGCAGTACACATGGCCGGTGGCGTGGTCGTCGTCGATCAAGTCGATCTGATGGGTGCCGATGTTCAGAATTGACGGCCCGATGTCCCCTAGCGACTCCTCGAAGTTCGCCCGAAGGGCGTCGCGCCTGTAGGTGTCCTGTCCCACCCGCACGTCGTCGATGAACAGCTTAATGAGGGCATCCAGATCTCGCCGGTCGATCGCCACCGCGTATCGGGAGGCCAGTTGCCGGATTTCCTCATAGGCCAGCAGCCGGGCGACGTCGTCCACCTAGTGATCTTGGCACGCAAAGGCCTTCGCGACAGTGGCTTGCCAGCATTTGTTGAGTGCCAGCAGACCGCAGTCGCGGTACCATTGGCGGCGAGAAACAAGCGGCTCGGAGGCGTGAACATGGGTTTTAAGCGCCGTCAGGCTGAAAATTGGCGCCGCGAAGTTCCCGGGGCACGCTGGTTCAAGGCCGACTTGCACATCCACACCATCGACGATGCCCCAGGCGGGCGCGCCAAGGTGCCTGCTGGGATTGAGGGCCCGATTAGTGGCCCCGAGCAGCTCACTGCCTACGCACGCGCATTCCTTCAGGGGACAATCGACAAGGGTGTTCAAGTTCTCGGTTTGACGCCACATAGCCCGCGCGTTGGCGACAACGGCGACCTCAGCGCTACCTGGCAGATCGTGGAGGAGTGGAATAGCGGTGCTGATGACCAGGGAGTGCCGTTTCGCGAGCGAATCTTCGCAGTGTTCCCGGGGTTTGAGCCGTCATTGCACCATGGCAGGGACGGTCTGCACCTGCTTTTTCTCTTCGACCCCGAGATCGGCAAGGACCGCTACCTGCAACTCTTTGATCTGGTTATGGAAGGTGTATCGCCGTGGTCGGGAAAAGAACTTCAGATGACGAAAAAACGTCCCGACGAGGTCTTCGACCTGGTCCGCAGCTATCAGGTGGAGAATTCTGGTGCTGCTGCCAACGACCCCTTGTCGTGGAATTACCTTGTGTTGGCTCCCCACATCAACCGCGATAAGGGGCTTTTCGAAACTCAGAAGGCCCAAGTCCTAGCTGAATTTGATGAGAGCCAGCTCTCAGGACTGGAACTTGCCGACAACCATCTGGGGGAAGACGCCCTCAAGAATCGCGACTGGCTTCGCGAATCTATGCTGGAACATCGGCACGCGTTCTTCCACAGCAGCGATGCCTATGCCGTTGAGGACATTGGTCGCCGCCATGTGTGGTTGAAGATGGCCTCCCCGACTATCGAAGCACTGCGTCAGTCCTTCGTCGCGTCTGGATCGCGGCTACGTATTGGATATGAGCGCGGTGAGGATGGCGAACTTAAGGAATTGATGCAACCCCCGGATGCGACGCGGCACGAAAGGCCTTGGCTACGGTCAGTTACCGTCGATGGGAAGGCCTCCTTCTTTGGCCAGCCGAAGGGCAGCGATGCCCCAACCAGAGTTGAGTTCAGTTCAGATCTCACTTGCGTAATCGGTGCCAGCATGACTGGCAAGAGCACCCTTCTTGACGGGCTCCGTGTGCATATCGGGGCTCCTCTGCCAGACGACAAACGAGCGAAGGAAGGTGTTGTCGAGCGCGCCTCAGAGCGGTTTCTGGCAGGATCGGCTTCGGTTGAAATGGATTGCCCTGGAAGCGATCCTTTATTGGCGGGACATGAGCAGTGGCCAGCGGTCTTCTACACCCAAGGTGAGCTGCAACGATTGGCGCAGGAACCCGGTGCCGTTGAGGAGATATTGGCCCGCCTAGACGCTTCGGAGTCCAGTGGGATAGCAGAGCGCGCGGTCCAGCTCGCTGATATCGACCGGGATCTCAATCGGACGGCAAGCAAGCTCAATGATCTCGAGGAGGGTATCGCAGAAGCCCAACAAGCCCTTGGCCACAGCAAAGATGCCGTCGAGAGGCTCGAGGGTTTTGCCAGTGCGGGAGTCGGCTACCTCAATCGCGCTTCAGGCGCGGCGGCTGCTTGGAATAGCCACGCTGGTGCCGTAGAAGACGTCTCCGCCAAAGCGGAGAGCCTCGTCGAGTCGGTCAAATCCCTAGAATCGCCCCCGGTAGATGGAGACGCGACGGACCTCCAAGAACAGCTGGTGGGCCAGCGGGAGCGTGCCATCGGCTTTGCGGAGAGCCTCGCCGCTGAGCTCGCGGCGGCCAAAGGCACGGTTAAGGACATCAGCGCAAGACAAGTGCAGAATCGTGACCAACTGCGCCAGAAGGTGGACAGAGTGCTCGCCGATCAGGGAATCGACGCCTCGAGCATCAGCGAATTCCAGGCACTGAACTCGCGGGCCGCGCTGCAAGACAGCTACCAGGCGAACCTCGATGCTGTCCAAGCCGAGTTCGACCAACTGGACGCCTCGTTCGGGCGGTCGCAAGACGAGCGGCAGGGGCTTGTGCAGAAACAGCGAGGGGCGTTCGACCGAGTCTCGCAGAGCATTGACCGTCAATTCGAAGGACGTATTGCGGTGCGGCGCGTCCATAGCGGACGCTCGAAGTCCTTGGAGGGATTCCTCACCGATCTAACTCAAAGAGGTATCACGCGCTGGTGGAACGAGTGCGAAGATTCGCTGCGGCCATCACCGGCCGAATTGCTGCGCCTGCTGGAGACAGATTGCTTAGCGGAGATTGGCATGAGCGAAGCGGTCCAGGACACGTTTCGCGACCAGATGACACCCTCAAAGCGCCGCGAACTCGCCGCGCTTCGTTGTCCCGACCGGTACCTGCTTGAATTTCGACCGGATCCTGACGATGATGACTACCGCCCCCTTGACGAGCTATCCGGGGGTCAGAGGGTCAATATTCTGCTTTCGTTGCTGTTGGAAGCAGCAGACGACCGCCCCTTGGTCATCGATCAGCCGGAAGACGAGTTGGACAACCGATTCTTGTTCGAGACGCTGCTGCCAACGCTTGGACGTCTCAAGGGACGTCGCCAAGTGATCTTGGCAACCCACAACGCGAACATCGTGGTCAACGGCGATGCCGACCAGGTGGTACAACTCGAAGCCAGTGCCGACCGCGGGTTTGTGGCCGCCTCGGGTGCCATTGAAGATGCGTCCGTGCGTGACGCAATTGTTCGGACTGTGGACGGAGGCGATGAGGCGTTCCGCCTCCGCCGGCTCAAGTACGGGTTCTGAGCGCTGGCATGGAGTGGACCGAAGTCCTAAACCGGATTGCCTCTGGCGAAGACGAGCACACCGAGTTCAAGCAGCACTTTCGAGACCGCGGCAATGTCGGCAAGGCGATTTGTGCCTTCGCCAACACTGATGGCGGGTTGGTTGTGCTGGGCATCAGCAATGGCCAGAAGATAATCGGCGTTGCCGAAGACAGTGAACAAGTGCAGGAACGGCTGACGTCTTTCCTGCAGACCGGGTGCAGTTCGCCCGTCAGTGCTCGTCTGGGTCGGCACAAAGACCCGCAGGGTTGGATGCACTGGATCGAGGTGCCTCGTCAGCGCGGCTTCGAGCCTATGCGCTACGACGGCCGGGTCTGGGTACGTCGCGGCCGCAGCAGCGTCGAGCCGTCGCCGACCGAATTGCAAGATCTGTATAACACCTTCGGCTACGTGCTGACAGAGGATCGAACCATCAGTGCGGCGACCGCGTCAGATCTTGATGTACAGGTGTTCCGGTCTTACTTGGCCTCACTGGGTATCGACACCGCTGGCGACCCGCAGCCCAATGCTGACGACGACTTGCGCAACCGCGGTGCCATTGCAGAGATCGGTGGGGAGCTGCAACCGACGCTCTATGGTGTTCTCGCATTCGGCAAGACACCGCAGGACTATCCGCAGACGGAGAGCTTCTACATTGAGTGCGTTGCCTACGATGGCAACGACCGGGCCGATGGGATTCTGCAAACTTCCGAGGCCAAGGGTCGCCTCACCGAGCAGGTCGAGCGTGCCGTGGGATGGTTTTCCGGTTTGGGGAAATTCGAGGTCTACCGCGAACTTCGGCGCCACGACCGGCGCTTGCTGCCATTGGAGGCTTTGCGCGAGGCATTGGTGAATGCTGTGGTGCATCGCGACTATGCGATCACTGGCTCGAAGATCCTGTTTGAGGTTTTTACCGGGCGCGTCGAGGTGACGAGTCCAGGCACGCTGCCGAACCACATGACCGCAGAAAGCGTGCGAGCCGGTGGTCGAGCCCGATCTCGCAACGAATACATGGCGAACTACATGCTGGCCCTTGGCTTCATGGAGCGACGCGGCCGGGGATGGCCGATCATGCACAAAGCGATGCTTGAGTTCAATGGCACGGAGCCCGAGATTGAGCAAGACCGAGAGGGCGGTTTCGTTCGGGTGCGGTTCCTTCTCGATTGAATCCCCCCAGACATAACCCCTCAGACAGCGATGTGGCGTGGCATTGTTCGAAATTCGCCAAGTGTGGGAAGTGCGCGGTCTCGTCACCGTGCAGACAAGCTGGTAAGACCGGCGTTTCGCGTTGACCGAGGTGGGCGAAGCAGCCGCACCTAGCTACCTGCGCGACGTTGCTGCTGGTCCACGAACTTCGCTGCAATGACCGGTCATCATTAGACATACGTATTCTGAGTTACCGCACCTCACCGGGCACTTAGGATGGTCCATTGGCCCTGTTCAGACGTATATTGAGATGTTGGATGTGGTCTCTGATGCTTGATCGGGATCGAGTGGTTCAAGCGCAGTGTGCCTGTGGTCGTAGCAAAAGTGGGGTGCCTGGTGCGGATCATCCACCATGCTGCACTCTCTACTGCAAAATAGATGATTGATCTTTTTCGGCCTATGGTCGCAGATCGAGCAGCTGACTCCCTTGTGGGTGCGCTTCCGATACCGCGGTTCTAGCTTCGTGTCTCGCTGGCCCATGACTAGCCGGGCACGCGCCAACGCCTTAACCTCGGGTTCGCTGAACTCGTTCAGCCAGTCTGCTGGGGAAGGGTCCAGACTGATGATGGCTCTTGGCTTTAGGTCGCTTCGGGCTAGCCGAGAAAGGAATCTGACGGGCCGCATGCGAGTGCTGAGGATTCTCCGCAGCAGCCTGTCCATCCGCGGATTTGAGGAATAGCAGCGAAATTGATCGTTCCAAGCCCATGAGCTGTAGACCCCCAGTGCCCATGCCCCAAGTCGCCACCGCTATCCCCATTGAAACACCTGGTAGGCACCGGTGAGGGCGGCGATACCCGCGAAAGCAGCCGTCAGTATTGAAAGTAATGTCATCCTTGTATTTTACAAGCGCCTCGGACAGTTTCCGCTGGTGAGTTGCCGTCTGCGAGCAGCCCCGAGACGGAGGCGGCTGATTCGACCGCCACGCCGAAACCTGCCATCGACTGGAACGCCCGAGCTATTCCAGCGGTGTCTGAGATTCGCAGTTCGGCACCAGCAAACAACAGCAGCGTGAATCCACTATCACGCCTACGCGAACGTCCCGGGTGAATCACCGCCGCGACCACCAGCAGAGCTTGTCGTCGCTCCACTCGGAATCACAACGGTGTGGCCTATCAAGCCATTAGGTCACACCCTCGTGCCATGATGAGGGAGTGATTCTGCGCAGGGTGAACGTCTAGCGATGGGCCCAAAGCATCTGTCGAGCGTCGACCTGTTCTCCGGGGCCGGGGGCCTCATGCTCGGCCTGCTGTTGGCCGGTTTCGACACCCTGGTTGCAAATGACAATTGGCCTCCTGCTATCGATACTCTGAAGCACAATTTCGATGGCGCGAGGGTGTCTCCCGATGACATTCGAGAGCTGTCGGCATCCGATGTCTTGGCGCGAACGAACGGTGTGACCCCACTTCTGGTTGCGGGGGGGCCTCCATGTCAGGGGTTCACTTCGGCTGGTGCGCGACGGGCCTCGGATCAGCGCAACACGCTTGTTGGAGAGTTCGCCCGGATGGTCGCGGAACTTCAGCCAAAGTGGTTCCTGTTCGAGAATGTCGAGGGCTTTCTCACAATGTCGGAAGGCGATTTTGTCGTCGATCTGCTCGATGGGGTGCTTGACGGTGGCTACCAGGTGAGACTCCGCAAGGTGAATGTCGCCAATTACGGGGTGCCTCAACTTCGCAAGCGTGTGATTGCAGTCGGATCGCTCGGAGCCGACCCGGGCTTTCCCGGTCCGTCGCATCATGCGTACGGTGCGCCGGGAGCGGAAATTGAGCGCACTGCGGCACTGCCCCCTGCGCCTACGGTCACTGATGCGCTTGATGGGCTGGGTGTCCCGGCCGTCTCAGCCTCGGATGAAGCGATTCAGGGCCACATAGCGCCTGGCATTTCAGAGTCGGATGCTGTTCGCTTCCGACTACTGCTACAAGGCCAAACGATGCGCGATCTTCCAAGAGACCTTCAGCACCGTAGCTATGCCAGAAGGGCTAATCGACGGGTAGCCGACGGAATGCCAACTGAGCGTCGAGGCGGCGCGCCTGCTGGGCTTCGACGCCTTCGCGCTGATGAACCGTCCAAGGCCATTACCAGCGCTGCGACCCGAGAATTTCTACATCCCCTGGAAAATCGCTGCCTCACCTTGCGAGAGTGTGCGCGACTACAGGGGTTTCCCGACAGTTTCGAGTTCGTTGGCAGTCGATCAGAGCAGGCGACGCTCATCGGCAACGCAGTCCCGCCGAACTTTGGGAAAGTGTTTGGGGGGTGGATCGCAGATGGATCGAATTCTCATTCGACAGAGACAGCCGACTCGGCGCGGCTTCTCGAATTCCAGGTCACGAACGGCACTGGGATGAGCCCTGCTTTGCACAGCGTCGTCCGACGCATCAATGCTCGGTATCAGATCGGAGAAGTGCCGCTTTGGAGCTGAGTAAGGCACAGTCCACTGCCTTTGAGAAGGTGCGAGCGAAGGGAGCCGGCGATCAAGGGATCGCATTGACGGATGGATCCATTCGAGCACTTGTCGCTCTGGTAGCTCGCGACCTAGCACTACCGCCGATAGAAGGAGTCGATCCGCTTGGTGATCAAGAGTTCTACGAGATTCCCCCTGACGGCCTTTCCACCGCTGGCGAGGCTTCTGCGCTGAGCGCATACTGTTCGCTCCTGGAGATGGGTCCGGTCGACACAGACACATACTTCCTTTCACTCGCCACTCTTCACCGAGCCCGGTTGAAATTTGCGAACATTGTCAAATCCCAGAGCACTCCATCGCTTGAGCAAGTCGGCCCCAGGGGTCTCTTGCAGTACGGCGACCTCAGTACAAGGGCGCTTGGCTCACTTCTCATCGTCAGAAAGTGGTTGTACGACATTGACAATCGTTCTGCCCAGGAGACTGGATACTTGTTCGAACCAATAATCGCTGGTGCAGTCGGCGGTGTTCCAGTGTCGGCGAAATCAAGCCCCGTCAAGAGAGGTGGCAAAGGGGGAGGCAGACAGGTGGATTGTCTCCGTGAGAATCAAGCCTACGAAATCAAGATCCGCGTCACTATCGCCGCTTCGGGACAGGGCCGATGGAAGGAGGAACTTACCTTTCCCCCAGACTGCGAGGCTAGCGGTTACACACCCGTGTTGGTGGTATTCGACGGCACTGCCAATTCCAAGCTGTCGGAACTCAGCGATGCTTTCTTGAGGCACGGCGGTCAGGTATACATCGGCGAAGACGCCTGGGCCCATCTGGAATCTCAAGCTGGGTCTACGATGGGTATCTTTGTCAACAAATACATTCGTGGCCCTTTAGACGACCTTCTTGCCCAGACACCGGCCGACCTTCCTTCGATAACTCTTCTGATTCAGCCGGACATCGTAAGCATTCGTGTAGGCACTGAAGAATTGCGGGTAGATCGGACTGGATCGGTTCCACCAATAGATTTCCAGATGCCTGACGACGTTGATGCAGCGCTACCCGGCTCGGACTGATATCTCAGACTGGATCCCTCTTCCCCACAAGGTCCCAGTTTCAATGCAAAAACCTCTAGACGCTCTCGGCTAGGCGGTTCTCGGTCCAGTCGATTTGCAGTTCCCGGACCGCAATGCGCCAGCCCTCGTCGAGGCGGACGAATTGGTCGTGATAGCGGATGAACATGATGAAGTCGGTAGCGGGGGTCCCGTCGTCGGGAACCGTCAGGTGGTGGGCGATGCAATAGGTCTCGCCGGTGGCGTCGTCGCCGGTGATCTCGGTCTGCTGCTGGCCTAAGAAGTGAAAGGTGGCGTTGTAACTCATCCGGGAGATCGCCCGGGCAATCTCCTCTCGGCCAGTCCGCTCGCTGAGTATCGTTCCTCCACTGGGCAGGTCGACGCGACGCAGTACCCCGTCGGGGGCGAAGCAGGCTGCCACGCCCTCGGGATCGCCCCGGTCCACACAGCGGGCGTAGTCAGCGGCGAGGTCGGCCAATGCATCTCGATCAGACATGGCCCCACCTTGTCATGCGGCCAGCCGGAGCGAAACTCGCCAGCGCGATCGCGGTCCCCCCGTTACTTTGACCGGTTCGAGGGAAGTAGGCTGCGGTCATGGCTGTCATCGATGCTGTTGATCTGGATGTTCGCCGAGTAGCGGGCGCGCTGGGTGCTGAAGTTCGCGGCCTGTCGCTGGCTTCAGTGTCCGACGAGGAGTTCGCTCTCATCCAAGAGCTGCTGGATGAGCACTTGGTGCTGTTCTTCCCCGACCAGCACTTGACTCCGGATGAGCACCGGGCTTTTGCCATTTGCTTTGGCGAGCCGGAGATCCACCCCTACATCCCCAAGCTGGACGAAGACCATCCCGAGATCGTGGTGCTCAAGGGCGAGTCGGGCTATGTGGCCGACGTGTGGCACACCGACTGCACCTTCGAGCAGTCCCCGCCCATCTGCTCGGTGCTCAACGCCATGGTGATGCCCCCCGCTGGCGGCGACACCATGTGGTCGAACATGTACAAGGCCTACGAGACCCTGGCCGAGCCCATGAAGCAGATGATCAACGGGCTCACCGCCATCCACACCGCGGCCAACTACGGCCAACCCGACCACAAGGCCGAGCACCCGATTGTGCGCCGCCACCCCCGCACTGGCCGCCCGTCGCTGTACGTGAACAAGCAGTTCACTCGGCGCATCCCTCAGCTCAGCCGGGACGAGTCCGAGTCGCTGCTAGACCTGCTCACCGCCCACGCCTGCAAGACCGACTTCACCTGCCGCTACAGCTGGAGTGAGGGAACCATCGGCATTTGGGATAACCGGGCCACCCAGCACTTCGCGGTGAACGACTTTGACGGCAACCGGGCCATCAGCCGGGTCACCATACTGGGCGACAACCCCGAGCCAGCCTTCGACACCACCCAGTGGGGCCCGTACCAGTACGGGCGGATCTCTGCCGCCGCCAACGGCCTCGACCGCGACTAACTAGGCACCGGCCAGAGCACCTCGCTCGTTTTCCTCGTCTGAAGTTTCGCAGGCAGCCTACGCTGCATGGCCGATGGGGTCAGCAAGGGGTGAACCTCGATGAGTGAGCAGGTCAACCACGTCGGGCTGGCTGTGGCCGACCTGCATGCCGAAGTTGATTTCTGGACTGGGGCGCTGGACTTCGAGCGGGTCGGAGCACTCGACGCCGACGATGCGTCGACCGGCCAGCTCTTGCGGATGGAGAGACCAGGGTTGCGGGCGGTGTATCTGCGCAAGGGCGAATTCGTGCTCGAACTTCTGAATTTTCGCGGGGCCGGGTTGGTGGATCGACCGGCCCGGGTGGTGAACGAACCCGGCCTCACCCACCTATCGTTGAATGTCGCCAACATGGATGCTGCGTTGGAACGAGTGAGAGCCCATGGCGGCGAAGTGTTGGACGACACCCGACTGTGGGATGTGGCAGTGATGATTCGCACCCCCGCCGGCCAGCTGGTGGAACTGCTGGTGGGCTTCGAGACCCCGACCACCGACCTGGGAGAATAACCCGGTGATAGGAAACCCCAGAACCTATTGGGAGGCGATCGAGGCCCGGGCCGCCGCCACCCCCGACTTCCCGCTAACCATCGAGCCCGACGGCACAGTGATGACCTTCGCCGGCTTCCGGGATTCCGCCGAGCGGGTAGCCGCCGGGTTGGCCGCGATGGGTGTGGCCGCAGACACCCGGGTGTCGTGGCAGCTGCCCAACGGCCGTGCCTCGCTCATCCTGTCGGCGGCGTTGGCCCGATTGGGGGCAGTCCAGAACCCGATCATCCCGATCTACCGGGAGCGGGAGGTGGGCTTCGTGGTTCGCCAAACCGGGGCCCGGCTGCTGGTGGTTCCATCGGTATGGCGGGGATTCGACTACCCAGCCATGGCCGAGGCCGTGGTGGCCGCCACCGATGATTGCGACGTGCTGGTGTGCGACGGCGAGCTCCCCGAGGGTGACCCCAGCACCTTGGCCCCGTTCGAGGCGCCCCTGGGAGACGACGGCCGGCTCCCAGTGCGCTGGATCTACTACACCTCGGGCACCACCGCCGACCCCAAGGGGGCCATGCACGGCGACGACTCGGTCATCGCCGCGGCCCGCCATATCTGGGAAAACCTCGAACTGCGGGCCGACGATGTGTGGCCCCTGGCCTTCCCGTTCACCCACATCGGCGGCATCAGCCTGCTCATTGCCACCCTGGTGTGCGGCCCTCCCCTGCTGATGGTGGAGAGCTTCAACCCCGAAGCCGACACCCGTTTCTTCCGGGAACAGGGCTTGACCCTGGCCGGCTCGGGCACGCCGTTTTTCATCGCCTTTCTGGCCGAGCAGCGCAAGACCCCCGACCAGCCCATCTTCCCCAAGATGCGGGCCGCCATCGGCGGCGGTGCCCCGAAGCCGGCCGGACTGCATATGGAGGTCAAGAACGAGATGGGCGGCGTGGGCATCATCTCCAGCTACGGGCTCACCGAATGCCCCATTGTCACCTACTGTTTTCTTGACGACCCCGACGAGAAGCTGGCTACCACCGAGGGGCGGATCCTGGACGACACCGCCTGGAAGCTGATCGACGGGGAACTGCTCCTGAACGGCCCAACCCTGTGCCGGGGCTATCTGGACGATGCGCTGAACGAGACCGGCTTCGACGACGAGGGGTTCTTCTTCACTGGTGATCTGGCCGAGGTGGACGACGAGGGGTTCGTGACCATCGTCGGGCGCAAGAAGGACGTGATCATCCGCAAAGGGGAGAACATCTCGGCCAAAGAAGTGGAGGATGTGCTGTTCTCCCATCCCAATGTGGCCGATGTTGCAGTCATCGGATTGCCCGACGCGGTGTCGGGAGAGCGGTGCTGCGCGGTGGTGGCCCTCAAGGACGGCGAAGGGTTCGGCTTCGGCGAGATGGTCGAGCACTGCAAGGAGGTCGGGCTGATGAACCAGAAGATCCCCGAGCAACTGGAGATAGTCGACGAATTGCCCCGCAACCCGGTGGGCAAAGTGCTCAAGCAACAGCTCCGAGAGACCTACGGAGGGTGACTGCCATGTCTTCTGCGCAACCCAACATCTTGTTGATCGTGTCCGATGAGGAGCGGCGCAACCCGTGGCTAAACGGGGTGGTGGAGATGCCCGCCCACGACCGGCTGCGCCGTGACGGTTTGGATTTCAACCGCTACTACACCCACTCCTCGCCGTGCTCGCCGTCGCGGGCCAGCCTGTACACCGGCAGCTATCTGGCCGAGCACGGGGTGGTGGACAACGTCAGCTTCCCGGCCCACACCGCGCTGGATCCGGCGATACCCACCGTGGGGCGGCTGATGCGCGACGTGGGCTACGAATCGGCCTACCTGGGGAAGTATCACTTGACCCATGAGCCAATGCCCGACATGGAGGCCTTCGGCTACAGCGGCTGGCAGGGCGACGACCGCCATTACGTCGGCGGGCCGTGGACCGGTCGGCACTTCGACCCGGTGATCGCCGACCAGGCGGTGGACTGGCTGCGCACCCACGGCGCCGACTCCTCCGTGGGGCCCTGGTTCTTGACCGTGGCGCTGGTGAACCCCCACGACGTGATGTGGTACCCGCTGGATCAGCCGTCATTCCAGGAGGCCAACCCCGACCTGATGGGCGTGTTCAACTTCCTCCACGAACACATGCTGGGCGGCAAGGTCGATCTCGAACCATTGGAGGAGATTTACCCCCGCCGGTTCACCCGGCTGCCCGACAACTTCGACGACGACCTCCACACCAAGCCCGAGGTCCAGCGGGCCTGGCGCCACGTCCGCAACCGGGAGCACATGGTGGGCCACATGGCCCTCGACGACGTCGACTCCTGGCTGCGTCAACTCGACTACTACGCCTGGCTCCACGAACTGTTGGACCACAGCATCGCCTCGATCCTGGGGGCCCTCGACGACATCGGGGCCTACGACGACACCGTGGTCATCTACACCTCCGACCACGGTGACGCCTGCGGATCGCACGGGCTGCGGGCCAAGCTGCCGTGTGTGTACGAGGAGGTCATGGGGGTGCCGCTCATCGTCAAGGCTCCCGGGCTCACCCCGCAAGGGGCGTCCACCGATGCGCTGGCCACTCACGTGGACCTAGCCGCCACCGTCGCCGCGCTCGGCGGGGTGGACGTCGGCAGCTCGCCCACCTTGTCGGGGAAGGACCTCACCCCTTCGCTGGCCGATCCGTCTACGTCGGTGCGGGACTACGTGCTGTTCAGCCAGGACAGCGCCCAGTCGGAGCTGCTCCGCCACAGCCGCTACGCGGTGCGGGGCTTCTTCGACGGCGAGACCAAGTACGCCCGCTACTACGGCGTGGGTGGCGGCATCGACCGCACCGGCAACCTTGCCCCTGAGTCGAAGCTGTTCGACACCGACGCCGACTTCGACGACCACGACCACGAGTGGTACTCCCTGGCCGACGACCCCCATGAGCTGGTCAATCTGGCCAACGACCGCTCTCGGCGCTCGGAGTTGCGTGACCTGTTCGGCCGCCTGCTGGAATACGAAGCCGCCGAGCTCAGCGGCTAGGCCGCATTGGGGTTCTACCCGTGTAGGGTGGGCCGCCTGACGGTCGCTGGCCCCCTTGTTCTTCCCAAGCCGGTACTCCGGGGCTGGTCCCACGTTCTGGCGACTATTGCTGCCATTGCCCTCGCGCCCATTGTCATCGCCTTGGGGCCCGGCGGTGCCGACCGAGCCGTTGTGTCGGTCTACGCCATCGCAGTCGTGGGCGTATTCGGGGTGAGCGCGGCCTACCACCGCTTCGACTGGACCCCTCGGGTCCATGCCTTGATCCGCCGCCTTGACCACTCAATGATCTTCGTGTTCATTGCCGCCACCTATACCCCGGTGGGCTTTTTTGCGCTGGAACTCGGTGCCGCCAAGCTGGTTCTGAGCGTTGTGTGGTCTGGAGCCCTGCTCGGAGTCGTCGGTCGAGTGGCATGGCTCAATGCCCCGCGGTGGGCGTTGATCGCCCCCTATCCGGTCGTGGGCTGGGCCGCGCTACTGGTCATTGGCGACATCTGGCGCGGCTTAGGCGTAGCCGGGTCGACGCTGCTGTTCATCGGCGGCGGTCTGTACACGCTGGGCGCACTTATCTACGCCGTCCGGCGTCCCGATCCGTGGCCGCGCTGGTTCGGTTACCACGAGCTCTTCCATCTGCTGGTAGTGGCCGCGGTTGCCGTCCACTACGTGGCTATCGCCTTTTACGCCCTTCCGCTGGCCTGAGACAAAGGCGGGTACCTCCCGCAGCAAACTGCGCTGCTACTCGCGCTTCCAGCCGCCAGTCTGAATCCGGCGCCAGAACTCGGCATCGCGCTCATCGGCGGGGCGACCGACATGGGTCACCACGTCGACGTCAGGAGACTCGGCCCGCAGCGCGGCGGCGGTGCATTTCTCCGGCGGCCGGTGGGCGAAGGGGTCGAACTGGTAGTGGCGCATGGCGTTCTGGTGGGTGATCTTGGCCACGATGTCCTCGGGTAGGTGGCCGAGCAGTTTGGCCACGTACTCCGGGGACTGGGGCCAAGTGCCGTCGGAGTGGGGGTAGTCCGACTCCCAGCACAGGTTGTCCACGTTGAACTCGTCCAGCAGCTTCACCCCGATGCGGTCGTTGATGAAGCAGCACAGGATGTGGTTGCGGAACACGCCGGTGGGGCTGCCGTCGATGCCGAACTCGTGCTTGGTCCAGCCCGAGTGGCGGTCTTGCACGTGCTCGGATCGCCACATGAAGTAGGGGATCCAGCCGATGTCGCCCTCGGTGAGTGAGAACTTGAGGTCGGGGAAGCGGTCCCAGAACTCGGCCCAAACCAACTCCACCAGCGTGGAAATGGTGAGAGCCGACGAGAGAGTCATCGGCACGCTGGGAGGAGCGTCGGCCGAGGCACCCATAGACCGTGACGACGATCCCAAGTGACAGCACAGCACGGTGTTGAGATCGCTGCATGCGGCGAATAGCGGATCCCACGCCCCGGAGTGGATCGAGGGCATGCCCAGCATCGCCGGGTTCTCCGAGAAGGTCACCGCATGGCAGCCCTTGTCGGCGAGACGCTTCACCTCGGCCACGGCCCGGTCGATGTCGAACAGGGGCAGGATGCCGCAGGGGATGAACCGATCCGGGTAGGCGCCGACCCACTCGTCGATATGCCAGTCGTTGTAGGCCTTGATCATGATGTCGTTGAGGTCGGGATCGGGTCCCTCGTTGAGCACCTGGCCGGAGAAACCGGTCCAGTTGGGGAAGTTCAGCCCGGCCAACTGCCCGCCGGCGTTCATGTCCCGCACCCGCTCGTGCACGTCGTAGCAGCCGGGGCGCATCTCGTCGTAGCGGCTGGCGTCGATGTTGTAGTGCTCCCGGGGCTTTCCTGCCACCGCGTTCAGGCCCAGGTTCCGGCCCGGTAACTTGCCGTAGTACCACTGCTCCCGCCCGTTCTCGTCGGTGACCACCTTGGGGGCGTGCTCCTTGTACTTCTCGGGCACGTGGGCTTCGAACATGTTGGCCGGCTCGGCTATGTGGTCGTCAACGCTGATCAAAATGAGGTCGTCGGGGTTCACAGCAATTCTCCGGGTTTGGAAGAGGTTCTAGGGCTCAACGGTAATGGAGACGGCTTTGTGAATGCCTGCTTGGACCAGGGTCTGCACCGCATCGGCGGCCTGTTCCAAGGGAAAGTGGTGGGTGTGGAGGCGCTCCACCGGCATCCACCACCGGCTGAGTGGTGTGGGGAGTGGTGTCTACCACGATGTCGGTTCCCCGGCCGTTGGTCTCCGCCAGTACTCGCTCAACTGCGTCCTCCGACTCCACGTCGATGGTCACATCGGCTCCGAACTCGGCGGCCAAGGCCAGTTTGCGGGCGTCTTGTGATCCCAGGCCGGTCACGAAAATCGCCGACGCGCCCGCGGCTGCCGCCGCGATCACGCAGGCCAGCCCCCGCTGGCCGGGACCGAGCACGGTGACGGTGTCGCCATAACGCAGGCCAGGAGCCGATACCGCCCAGGCGAACCCCGCCCCCAGCGGGTTGTACAGCGCAGCTATACGAGGGGGGATCGAATTGTCAATCTTGTGGGGGACCGAACCCGGTGCCAGATACATCATCTCGGCGTACCCGCCCCACAGCGATGGGGCCCGGCCCGTGGGCGTGAAGCCGTGGTTGCCCGGCGCCACCTGGCACATCTGCCGGTCGAGACAGGCCAGACAGCGCCCGCACCCGTAAGCGGCTTCGGCCACCACCCGGTCGCCGGGCTTCAAACCCCAGCGGTCCGCGTACCGCTCGCCCACCTCTTCGATCACCCCCACCGGCTCATGTCCGGGAATGACCGGGTAGTTCATCAGCGAGCTGCCCGAGTATGTCTCAACGTCCGTACCGCAGATCCCGCAGGCTTCGATCCGCAACAGGGCATCGTCATCGCCCACCCGGGGCCGAGCGAACTCCTGCAACTCCAACTGCTCCGGCCCCAGCTGAACCATCGCTCGGATCCCATCGCTCATAGCGACGATCCTACGATGCACTCATGACGGTTCTTGATCTGACAATTGATGAGGTATTGACCACCACTCGGGCGGTGCGCAAGCGGCTGGACCTGGAGCGGCCGGTGGAGCGGGCCGTGATCGAGGAGTGCCTGGACTTGGCGTTGCAGGCGCCGACCGGGTCGAACCAGCAGCGGTGGCACTGGATCGTGCTCGACGATCCCGAAGTAGTCGGGCAGGCGTCGGAGATCTACCGGGCGGCCATGGCCCAGTACTCAGCCGACATCGCCGCCGGCCGGGAGCAATATGAGCGCCAGACTGTGCGGGCCGAACAGATGTCGGAGTCGGTGGCCTACCTGCGCGACAACATGCACCGCCTTCCCGCCATGCTCATTCCGGTGCTGGTCGACCGGTTCGGGGTCTTGCGCAGCGACCGGGCCCAGACTTTCCACCACGCCAGCCAGTGGGGGTCAATCATCCCCGCGGTGTGGAGCTTCATGCTGGCCCTGCGCAGCCGGGGCATGGGCAGCGCGTGGACCACCATCCACCTGCACCGCGAGCAGGAGATGGCCGACCTGCTGGGCATCCCCTACGACACCCACATCCAAGCCGGCCTCTTCCCCGTTGCCTACACCCTCGGCACCGACTTCCGCCCCGCCCTCCGCCATCCCGCGACCCAGGTAACCGCTTACAACCACTGGAACCCTTCCTGGGAATGAGCAGGATTTTATGACGAGAGCGAGTTCCTAGACACGCCTACTGTGTCGCATTGCAAGCGGAAGGCGATCACCCACTACTCTCACAATATGTTGACTCGTAGTCTTTCCGTCTATCAGTAATGGGCCGCCAACCTTTATTCTCGACGTACCGATCGGGCGAAAACCGGGTTACCGCATCAATGCTTGCTGTGTTCGAACGTGTCGGAGTCGATGTTGTCGAAAGGATTCTTGTCTCTGCGACCGGCGAATCTTCGCTAACTATTGTCAATTTCCAAAACCAAGTTTCGAGGGGAAGCGGCAGCGTCCCCGATGCATTGATCTCAGCAAGCTTTAAGCTTCTCTTCGAGGTGAAGACAACCAGAAACGCGGTTTTAGCTGACCAATTGTACCGTCACCTTGATCATTTTGAACATTCTCAAGATCAAGAACTCCTTATCGTCCTTACACCGGACCCTGAGGAACCGGGGGTCGTTTCTGATGTTTCTGATGAACGGATAGTATGGTGCAGCTTTAGAGACATCAGCGATGCAATAGATGGGCTCTTCGACAGCCCTAGCGAGATGTTGGGCGAGCGGTCAGAGTATTTGTTGCGCGAGTTGCAAGCACTATTCGAGGAGGACGGACTATTATCTCGTCCAGAGGATACAGTGATTGTAGCCGCAAACTCAGCCTATGATGAATACCACAGATACTCAGCTTATATTTGTCAACCAAATCGATCATTCCGACGCGGTATAAAGTATTTGGGCTTCTACCGAGAAAGATGTATTCAGCCCGTGATAGCCCGTATACTTACGGACGAAGATGGCTCTCCATTAGTTGCAGAGGAACTTGTCATCGAAGATAGTGCAACCGATTCATTTTCGTCATTGGTATCGCAGCTAATTGACGACGAAGAGAAGAAAGGCAAGGCCTACAAAGTGTTTCTCCTAAGCTCTTCGACTGATCCCGATACGATTATTCTTAAAGATCCCATCAGGAATACAAAGAAGTCGTCCAAGACAGGCCGGCCAACTGCATGGACACAAAGTCAAAGGTACGTTAGTTCCGACATTCTCTTGTCTGGCATAACGACCACAGATGAACTCGACGCCCTAGGATAGTTTCAAGAGCATTTCACCAAGAGGTTGAGGTGAGAGCGTCAGACAAGGTCCCGAATGCGCAGGCTGCGTACCTTCTCAAAGTCGCTGCGGTTTCGGGTAGCGATGCTGAGGCCGTGCTCGATGGCGGTGGCAGCGATCAGGGCATCGGGCAGCCTTGTTCCGGTCTCTCGGCGGATTCGGCCTGCCCTCTCCGCGATGGCTCGATCTACTAGCAGTTCACGAAATGGAGATAAGAGACGGTTGACCACTTCGGTGGCAGAGTTTCCGGCGTACAACTCAGACCGGGTGATAACGGAATAGCTAACCCTGATTGTTCATGGGTTGGGCTGCGGGTGTTGTGTGGGTCCGCGGAAAAGCCC